>DATMZK010000084.1:0-15768 GCA_035560295.1 Minisyncoccota bacterium
AGCGCACCTGCACGGGCGAGGTGTGCGTGCGCAAGACCATTTCTTTTTCGTCTTTCATAAAAAACGTGTCCTGCATGTCGCGCGCGGGATGGTCCTTTGGCACGTTGAGCGAATCAAAGTTGTACCACTCGCTCTCCACGAGCGGCCCTTCTTCAAACGCGAATCCCATATCAAAAAAGATGCGGTTGGCTTCGCGCATCAGCGACGAAATCGGGTGGATGTGGCCTCTTTCCATACATGAAGTATAGCCTGGATTCTATGGCTCAGCCACATGGAATTTTAACGATTTTCTGCTATAATTCACTTGTTATGAGCGGCGGAATCGATTTGTGGGTGGTATACGGATTTCTCTTTATCTCGATGTATTTCGAGGTCTTTTTGCTTACCTCATTCATCGAACGACGCTTCCGCAGCAAACCAATCGTGAGCCCGGGAGGAAATCCTCTGCCCAAAGTCGCCATCGTGGTGCCGTGCTTCAACGAAGAAAAAAGTCTTTCATCGACCGTGCAGTCGCTCCTTGCGCTCGACTACCCCGCCGACAAATTCGAAATTTTCATTGTAGACGACGGTTCGACTGACGGCACGCTGGCACTCGCGAAGACATTCGAGAACGCGGGGCGGAAAGAGTCGCGTGTTTTTTTTGGCGAGGACTGTCTGAGCGACCAAGACGCGAGTTCCGCAGACGAAAAAAACACGCGACTCTTTCCGCTGGTCCGCGTGTTCCACAAAGAAAACGGCGGCAAACACACCGCGATGAATCTCGCACTCGCTCATACCAATGCAGAATTGATCGGCTGTCTCGACGCCGATTCGATCGTTGAGCCTTCGGCGCTTCGCGCGATCGTGCCGGTGTTCGACAACGCAACCGTCGCCGCTGCAACACCTGGCATCCATGTAAAAAATCCGAGCAATCTGCTCCAGCACATGCAGCACGTAGAATACCGCCTCTCGATTTTCAACCGCTTCATGCTCGCGGGGCTCGGCAGCGCATTTATCACGCCGGGTCCGTTTTCGTTCTTCCGTGCGCAAGTGGTACGCGATCTCGGCAGCTGGCGCGACGGACACTCGACCGAAGACATGGAGATGGCGCTGCGCATGCAGCAGGGAGGTTTCTTGATTGCGAATGTGCCCAGCGCAATTGTCCACACCGGAGCGCCCAAGACGCTCCGCGGATTGTACCGGCAGCGTGTGCGCTGGACCTACGGCTGGCTGCGCAACGCGATCGACTACAAACACATGTTCGGCAATCGTGCGTATGGCAATCTCGGCATTATCATTTTACCCTCGGCGATTATTTCTATTTTCGCGGGCATTTATTTCTTTGCGCGCATCGTGTTTTACACCGTACGTGAACTGATCGCGATGGTCGAGCGCATTATGGAGACGGGTATCTATCCGCATACGTCGTTTGATCTGTTTTATTTCAATACCAGCGCATTGTGGTTTCTCATTTTCATGTCCGTCGGCCTCGTGTTTGCGCTTCTTTGCGCCGGGACGATGATCGGCACCGAAGGTCGACGCTTCCCGCCAAAAGCAACGCCGCTTTTTCTTCTTTTCTACAGCTTTTTGGTGCCGCTATGGCTTTCGGCGGCAGTCGTGCGCGCTGCATTCAAAACCGGCGTGCGTTGGCGATAAAAAATCCGAACGACGGCGTCGATTGACTCTTCGCCGTTCTCTGTTTACTGTGCTCTCACCCTATGGAACAACCCGCCGTCAACATCCGCAAAGCCCGCTGGAGCAGCTATCTCGTCGCCTTCCTCATTACGGCGCTGATGTTCGCAACCGCGCTCTACGCCTCGAACTATTTCAATAATGCACGCATCGCCGATATCCGCGCCACCCAAGACGACATATCGACCGACATTCTCTCAATCGAAACGCAGTTCGATCTCCTTGCTGAGCACTCGTGCGCCAACATCGGCGAAAATACTATCCTGCCGTCTGAGCTCGTTTCGATGGGCAATCAGCTCTCCTATCTTGAAGCGCAGGGCGGGAATGCCGATGAGGTCGCTCGCCTCAAGCGCCTGTATTCCCTCCTTGAGATCAAAGATTATCTGCTCATGCAACAAATCGCCACAAAATGTAATCTAAAACCCGTCTTTATTTTGTACTTCTACTCAAACAGTGGCACTTGCTCAGACTGTGCGGATCAAGGCTACGTGCTCACTTCCCTCTCGCAAACATATCCACAACTGCGCGTGTATTCCTTCGATTACAACCTCGGCGTCGGCGCGCTGCAAACGCTGATCAGCATCGACAACGTGCAAAATAATCTCCCCGCCCTCGTAATCAACGGCAAGGTGTATTACGGATTGAAAAACGTCAACGACATCCAAAAGATCCTGCCGCAACTGAAGACGCTGCAAAAAGCGGCAAGCTCGACGCCAGTAAAGAAATAAAGCGCTGGCAAGAAAGGCCAGCGCTTCAAGAGGTACCGTTAGGCGGCGATTTCCGCATGTGGAGACTCGGACCAAAGCTCCTGAATCATTTTGAGTGAAGCCTCAAGTTCCGCCCGCGAAAGAGGCCAGGCGTCGAAACGCTGCTCCCCAGGGAGGCGAGCCTGGTTTTCATCGTCGTGCACGTACGCCTTAGGAGAGGTACTTTCGATCAGGTCGGCAAGCTCGCGCAGTGGCCAAACTCTGATCCCCGCCGCGACCCAGAATGAGATCTCCGACTCGGGTCCGCGTCCGGCCTGGAGAAAAACGTGCCTTTCGTGTGTACCGATAAATGCCGACACCCAATCTTTTTCTCGTCGTCGCAACACAGATGCGATTTCCCGACGCGCGAGGTCCCCGTCACCATCGATCGAACAGCGGATTTTGCCCGAAAGTTTTTCGGGAAGATTGTACCCAGACGGACCCTCGCCAAACCAAAGGTCGATCCCCGTGCCGGTCACATAGGTCGCCTTGCGCGTTGGATCGAGTTCGCAAAAGCGCCCGATGAGACGTCGGTAGTCTCGATTCAATTTTGAAAGCGTCGGCATGGTGCCATGCCAGTACAAGATGGCGCCCTGATCTTCCTCTGGTTTGCAAGCCGGATCGAATCGGGTTCGATAGAGCTGCAGTAGATGCTGGGTGCCGTTCGTGAAAACCAGGTGTGCTGAATCGGTTGCACCAGGAAGGCGCTGCATCGAGAACGACTGCATTTGGTGTCTCCCTCAGTAAGAGCTTTGCTGAGCGGATTCTACACTACTCTACTGAAGACATCTAAAGCCGCCTCCCGGGCTCGAACCGGGGACCTTCGCTTTACAAAAGCGTTGCTCTACCACTGAGCTAAGGCGGCTTGCTTAAGACTCTACTTGCTCCTCTGTTGTCTGTCCATTCTCATCCTCTGAGAATGCGACGTTGCCGTTTTTGTATTCACCCAATTTGTTGAGAAATTCCGAACGTGTTTCGCGGCGTTCAAAGTTGCGCTTATGCGATACAAAGTCGGCCAAGCGATGCGCCTGACGCGAGGCATTGCGCGCGAAACGAGCAAATTCGAGCGCTGCGATATGCAGGCACACGTGCGCAAAATGCGAGAGAAGCGGCGGAATTTTTTTTAGGTCGACATCGGCTGCTTCCATGAGCTCCTTCAGATACAGCGCGTCGTGATCGGCTGCGGTGCGCAATTCGGTTGCAATATAGCGGCCCGTGCGCGCTTCGCGGATATTGAAGCCAAAGAGCATCGCTATAAGCGAAAGTGAGACGATAAAGAGGATGCCTGAAAATACCAGCATGGTTATTTGACGCTGAGGCGCTCCATGCGGACCACCTCAACTTTCTCGCCGAATTTCTGCACGGCTTGTTCGATCAGGGTTTGCACCGTGACCGACGGATCTTTCACAAACGGCTGCTCGAGCAGCGTGCGCTCCTTCACGAAGCTCGCGATCTTGCCCTCGAGCGCTTTGGCGCGATTGCCTTCGGCGACCGCTTGGACTTCTTTTTCAAATACGGAGCGCGCTGCTGCGAGGTCTTCATCGACAACTTCATTGCGCGTGATCCACACCGGATCCATCGCCGCCACGTGCATTGCAATTGCATAGGCAAGTTTGGCGAATTCTTCGTTGCGCGCGACGAAATCCGTCTCGCACGCCAAGACAACCGCCGCAACCACCTGCCCGCCCGCGTGCGTGTAGGCGCTTGCAAGGCCCGCGCCAAGCGCACGATCAGCCTTTTTGCTTGCCGCCGTGCTGCTCTGTTTGCGCAGAATTATTTTTGCTTTTTCCAGGTCGCCACCCGCTTCTTCGAGCGCTTTTTTGCACTGCATGACCGACACACCGGTCTCATCACGCAATTTTTTAATTATCTCTGTCGTGATCTCCATATGAAAAACAATCCTACCGCAGAAATGCCGCCGCTCCAAGCGGTGTTAGGCGCGTGCAGGAGCCGCAGGAGCGCGCTTGCCGCCCTGATAGGCGGAGGTGATGGCGTCGACCACAAACGTGACCGAACGCACCGAGGTGTCGTTGCCGGGAATCGGGTATTGCACGAG
The DNA here is from genome assembly GCA_035560295.1 of Minisyncoccota bacterium. Lineage (GTDB taxonomy): Bacteria > Patescibacteriota > Minisyncoccia > Phycocordibacterales > UBA2100 > UBA10103. Next base: position 4,474 of record DATMZK010000084.1, read on the forward strand.
CGCAAAATCACAATCAGAGCTCGAAAGCGCGATCACTGGGATGCGGAGCTGATTGGCTTCGGCAATTGCGGTTTCTTCATGTTTGGGATCAATCACGAACATCGCTGCAGGCAAATCGTGCATGCTCACGAGCCCGCCGAAATGCTCGGAGAGTTTCTCGATTTCGCGGTCGATCAAGAGGCGCTCGCGCTTGGTGTATTTCTCGAGCTCGCCGCTTTCGCGTTCGGCGGAGAGTTTTTCGAAACGAGCGATGCGCTTGCGGATGATTTTGAAATTGGTGAGCGTTCCACCGATCCAGCGAGCAGCCGAAAACGGCATCCCCACGCGCTCTGCTGCGCGACGAACAATATCGTGCGCCTCTTCTTTGCCTCCCACGAAAAGGAGCTGTCCACCCTTCTGCGCGAGAGCTGCAGCAAACTCGCAGGCGGCGGCAAGACGCGCTTCGGTCTGGACGAGGTCGAAAATATCGCGGCGATCTTTGGTGCCAAAGAGGAACGGAGCGGCCGAGGGGTGGCGGCGCGCACGCGAATAACCCACATGGGTGCCCGCGTCGTACAACGCCGTCATTTCCTGGTTTTCAGCCATAGTCGCGCGATTGTAGCAGATGTGGGCGGGCCTATCAAGAGCGGGGGCTGAGAGCATAAAAAATCGCGGCGTCGGGGTTTCCGACGCCGCGTGAGGGCAAAATCAGGGTTCGGCAACGAGCTGCAGAAGCGTGTCGCCGGCATAGTGCGGCGCCTCGGTTTTGTTCTTTTCGAGGAACGCACGCGTCTCGTCGAAGTAGGTCATAACGTCGACCAGCAGAGCCCGAGCCTCCTCGTTGCAGACGATCGGAACCGCCTCGCCGGTGCTGAGGTGATAATAGCGGGTGACCATGGTCAGCGACTCTATCCGATTCGGCTCATTTTCGCCCAGCATGATCTGGTACCCCATCTGGAACACGATGAGGGCCTTACCACCATGATTGGCGGGCAGGCGGGCGGTGATGTTGTACCGGTAGTCGCCTTTATTTTCGTACGTGAAATGAGGGAATAACCGACGTGCTGACATTTTCTTGACTCCCTGTCAAGGTTGTGAACTTGCAGGAGCCTAACAGACAGGTCGCGATTAATCAACTATCTCCTCCGAAGCACCTGCTGAAGCAAGCGCATCCAAAATCGGCTGCATTTTGCCTGCCATGATGCCCTCAACGTTTGACCAAGACTCTTTCACTCGGTGATCGGTCACACGATCCTGTGGAAAGTTGTAGGTGCGGATCTTTTCGCTGCGATCGCCGCTGCCCACCTGCCCCTTGCGATCTGCGGCTCGCTTGCGCGCGTCTTCTTCGTCTTGCATCTGCTGCAAACGTGACAAGAGAAGCGTCATCGCCTTTTCGCGATTTTGCACTTGGCTGCGTTCCGAGGTGGAGCGCACATCGAGTCCGGTTGGTTTGTGAATGAGACGCACTGCGGTTTCGACTTTGTTGACGTTCTGCCCGCCTGCGCCGCCCGAGCGGGAGGTTTCCATTTCGATGTCGCCCGGGTTGATCTCGAACTTGATGCGTTTGTACAGAGGGAGGATGGCGACGGTCGCGGTCGACGTGTGAATGCGGCCCGCCTTTTCGGTAGCCGGTACGCGCTGCACGCGGTGCACGCCTGTTTCGTATTGCAGCACGCGGTAGCAGTCTTCGCCCTTTATCTCGAATCGCGCTTCTTTGTAGCCGCCGAGTGTGGCGCGACTTTCGTCGAGCGATTTCCAACTCCAGCCGCGGATTTGCGAATAGGCTTTGTACATCGCGGCCAATTCTTCGGCAAAGAGTGACGCCTCTTCGCCGCCGACTCCTGCGCGCACTTCGATCACCAGTTCGTGTGGCCATTCGCGCTCGTTGGGATTGCCGACGATCTTTTCGATCTGCGCGATCAGCGTGTCTTTTTGCTGCTCAATATCCTGTAATTCTTTTTCTGCGAGCTCTTTCATTGCTGGATCGACTTCAATGAGTTCGGTTGCGTCTTTTTCTGCCTGCGAGAGGCGCTTCCATTCCGACACGAGAAACGACACGCGATGGTCGTTCGCGTATTCTTCGGGGTTGATGTGTTCGTGCTCGGCCATGGTCATAAGTATAGCGCCACCGCGCCTAGCGCGGTGGCGCTACAACAAAGTCGTTATTTCTTTTTGGAAGTGGCTTTCGCCTTGGAAGCGCGCTGCTTGAATTTTTCCACGCGGCCTGCCGTGTCGATCGTTTTGCTCTCGCCAGTGTAGAACGGGTGCGAAGCCGAGGAGATTTCGACTTGAACCATCGGGTATTCCTTGCCGTCGTCGAATTTGTCTGTTTTGTCGGTGCGGATGGTTGAACCAATCAAAAAACGCTTGCCGGCGGTGACATCTTCAAAAATAACGGTGCGGTATTCCTTCGGGTGAATCTCCTTTTTCATTGCCCCGAAACCATACCATATGAGCCATATTTCAGCTACTTGACCCAAGAGGATAAAATGTTATAATTTGAGCCGACTTCTCAACTGAGGTGGAAAAGATGGCCACGGTTCTGTTGCCCCTTGTAACATTCCTTCTGTGTATCACATTGGCGGGAACCGGAACGTCAGACGCCTGGGTCTGGACAGTCATGGGTTTCGCCGGATTGATTGGGCTCGGCTTGGTCATCGACCTTCTAGCCGAGATCAACAAGAAACTCTCGAAATCGCGCTAAAAATCCTTCGAGGACTTCATCGCCCGGGCGCATACGCAACTTGCGTTTTGCCCCGGGCTCGTTTTTTTATACAGAAATATTACAGAGAGCGGCTCCCTGTATGTGTACTCAACTCCCATTCAACACCTGAATGTTTTGTTGGTATTTTGCGGTGTAGTTCATGACCGCTTCGCCATAAAACGCGTAGGCCGGATTTTGCCAGTGACTGCCCGCGAGGTAGCGCAGCGCGGCGCGGCGTTCGGCATCGGCTGTTTGCACGTCGGCGCCCAAGTCGCTCATATAAATGGCGGTTGCAAAGGTCGCGGTGCGTGGGTCCCACGGATTCGGTGGATTTTGACCGCTGGCCTGCGCAATGCGCGCCTGATAGAGCTGCCAGGTCGACGGAATAAATTGCGCAGGGCCCATCGCACCACCGTAGGAGCCGTAACTCTGCGCGCAAGAAACTTTTTCAGAATTCGGATCGAGCCCCAGCTGGCTCATGATCTGCAGATATACCGGCAAATCGCGCTTCGGACTCATTGCAGAGAGGTAGGTGCAATTGCCCACGTTCTGACCCAAATTACTTTCTTCGGTGAGAATGGCGAGGATGAACGCGGGCTCAACACCAGTCGCAACGGATGCTTCCTGCGCATACTGATACATGTCGCCGAACGAAGTGGTGTGACTCGCGTTGTTGAGCGCGAAAAGTTGGGATTTAATTTGTGCAGCGGTCTGCTGCTGGCTCGCGATAATCTGCTGATAGACCGCCTCTTGGCCTTTTGCTGCCGTCACCAAATTTTCTTTTTGCTGTTGCGTTGATTTCAGTGCATTTTGTTGGGCCACCTGCAACTGCAGGAGTTGGCTCTGTTCGTCGTTTTGGCTCTGCAATGCCGCTTTGCGCGCCGAAAGATCGTCGCGCGTCGAAGCCATTTGGGTAAACGCGTCGCCAAGCGCTTTTTTGATCGTGTCGAAATCGTCGGCTTCGCTGAAGAGATCCTCGATCGTGCCGCCGAGGACGCGCTCGGCAAGAGTCGTCTCATCCATCTGATTGGTCTCGCGAATAATTTGCGCGAGCGACGCTTCACCGGCGGCGACTTTGACATCGAGGCTCGCGATACCCGACTGCTTTTGCGCGATGCCCGCCTTTAGCTGCTGAATGGTGAGATCTCGCTGTTTGATCTCGAGCTGGGCCTCGGCGATTTGAGAATCCAAAATTTCAACTTCGGTTTCGAGCGACGTGCGCTGCTTCTGCTGCGCCGCGAGCTTGGTCTGATTTTGCGCGATCTGCGCGTTGATCTGATCGAGCTCGGCCTGTAGCTGGGCCTGACTCGCTGCATCAGCAAACGCGACGAAGGGCACCGCGAAAAGCGCAATCAGAAACACCACAAGAAAACGAGCGCGAAATAAGCGCATAAGAATACTACATTGTAACAGGAAATGTTCTTCCCCGAGAGACTACTCCTTTGCGGGTGCCGGCTCTTCGGCCGGTTTCTCGCCGATTACCTCGGCAACTTCGACAGGCGCAGGCGCGCCGGTTTCGATTTTCTCTTCGATGAATTGCGTGACCGACGCGACGATGTCGTCGCCTGCAGTAATGAGTGTCGCGCTCGCTGGCAATTTGATTTGCGAAACAGAAATGTGATCGCCGACTGATGCGAGCGAGGTGAGATCGACTTCGAGTTTGTGCGGCAATTCCGCGGGCGCAACTTCGATTTCGATTTCGTGCAGCGCCTTGACCACGATGTTGCCTGCCTTTTCTGCCGGCGCAACGCCAACGAATTCGAGCGGAATCGAAAGCTTCACCTTCTTACCTTTTTCGAGTACATAAAAATCCACGTGCTGCACCGTGCCGGTCACGGGGTGCACCTGAATATCTTTGATGAGCGTATCCTTTTCTTCGCCGACACCTGCGAGCGTAACCACCGAGGTTTGGCCAGCCACTTTCCAGACGTGTTCGAGCGAGCGAGCATCGATCGCTACCGAGGTCGTTTGCTCCTTAGGACCGTAGAAAACAGCCGGAACAAGGCCGCTTTTGCGCATTTCTTGGGGCGACTGTTTGCCGTCGCGCGGCTTGACTTGAAGCGTCAACATGGAGAGGTATTATAGCGATTTTTTCGCTTCGCGCAACGTGCTAAAATCTCCCCATGCAATACGACTTCGTCGGCATCGGCGACATCACCACCGACGCCTTTATCAAGCTGAAAGACGCCGAGGAACTCACGGATCATGGTGTGCGCGAACTCTGTGTGCGTTTTGGCGACAAAGTCCCCTACGAAGAAGTAATCGAGGTACGTGCGGTGGGCAACGCAGCAAATGCGGCGGTTGCGGCCGCGCGAATCGGACTTGCATCGGCACTCGTCTCGCGCGTGGGCAAAGATGAGAATGGCGAGCACTGCAGAGAGACTTTGAAAGGCAACGGCGTTGCTGATGAATACGTGGAAACGCAGCCGGGGCTCCCGACCAACTACCACTACGTGCTTTGGTTTGGTGCCGAGCGCACGATTTTAGTAAAGCAGACCAAATTCACGTACGCGATGCCCTCATTTGAAGCGCCACCCAAATGGATCTACCTCACATCGCTCGGAGAAAGCGCGAAAGACTTTCATCATGAAGTCGCTGCCTACGCCGCCGCGCATCCGGAAACAAAATTGGTGTTCCAACCGGGCACGTTTCAAATAAAATTGGGTGCCGATGCACTGCAAGACGTCTATGCGGCCACGTACCTCTTTTTCTGCAACAAAGAAGAGGCGCAGACGATTCTCAAATCGAGCGAAACCGATGTGAAAAAACTCATGGAAGGAATCCGCGGACTCGGCCCCAAGCTCGTCGTGGTAACCGACGGCCCCAATGGCGCAAATGTGCTCGACGAAAACGGCGCCGCCTGGCACATCCCGATGTATCCGGACCCGGCTCCCCCGATTTCGCGCACCGGCGCAGGCGACGCAACCGCTTCGACCACCGCATGCTATCTCGCGCTCGGATATTCACTTCCCGAATCTCTGATGCGCGGCGTGATCAACGCAGCATCAGTCGTTCAAGGTGTTGGTGCCCAGGCAAAACTGTTGAAAAAAGACGAGATTGAAGCGTGGTACGCAAAACGCCCAGCTGATTTTGCCCCCACTACGTTATAGATTGGAACATTCCCAGAACGAATTGATTCACTTCGCGCAGAAGTTCGCCACCCATACTGGCAAATGCTGCAGCGACTTGTGCGAGCAACGACCCCGCAAGCCGGTGATCGGTACTCGCTGTCAGATTGAACGATCGGAAACTGAGACCGGACTGTCCATCGCCGGGTAGGTTGGTGCTATTCGTACGATCGCCAAGATTAATCGCAACGCGCACCTTCTGGCCGCCGGCATTATCGAGCTTCACTTGCATCGCGCATTGATACCACCCGCCCGAAAGCACCTGCACATTGGCAAACGACATAGTGGATTGGGCGCCAGCCCATTTGGTAGCGTCGCGCAGCGCCTGCAAACCCGCCACCGGCGTGAGCGGACAAGTCATGGCGCCATAGGCACCGCTTTGGTTGTCGGTATTCATAACATACACGGTGAGCGTGGCGGGCGGATGCGAACCCGTCGGATTCACTTGGAACGACAGAGTCAGATAGTTGGACGTGGTGAATCCCGATGGGAGTGTCGTGTAATTCGTAAGTTGATGAGAAGAAGACGTATCTATAATAAACGTGGGGAACACATTTCCTGCCGCTGCGCCCGAGCTACCTGCCCACGTCGGGTCGAGAGTGACATCAGCGCTCGGCCCAGGTGACGACGAAGTGCGTGTCTTTGTCACCGTGAGGGTCGCATTGCACTGCGTAGTGCCACCTGCGCCGGTAAAAGTACCGGTCGACGTAAACGTTGAACCGCTGTGCGCTCCCGGTATGCTTCCATTTGTCGGAACACTACCCCATGGGGTGATGCTCGCGCTCGTCGCACCGGTTGAACTCCAGGTTATCGTCGCGTTTTGATTGGGCCCGACGGTGGAAGGAGAGAAAGACATGGAGCAGGTCGGCGCTGGTGGCGGCACGACGACAATCACATCGGCCGATTGCGGCGGAAGCGTGATGGTTGTCGGCACGGCGTTGCCATAAAGATCGGTGTATCCGGGAGGAATGGGTATCGTGCGCGTTGCACTTGGATCAGGATTGACGATTGCTTTGCCAGTCGTAAAATCACGCATCCATACCCCTTGCGAGGCGTACATCGCGCCGGTTGGCGAACCGATCATTTTATTGGCGATAGTAAATTCAGGCGTCACCCAGCTGAGATCCTCGGCCACAGTGTCACTGCCCAAAAAGAGGTACGAATGATTGGATTTTATCAAAAGGTAATTCGCAAGCGTCCACATGGAGTGTGCGGTTGAGTTGCCACCGTTGCCGCCTTGGTAGGTGGCACCCGCGTAGTAATCGGGAAACACGGTTGCGAGTTTGTAGGTGCTTTGCGCCGCCTGTTCGTATTGCATCATCGTCGTCCAGTCAGCAACACTGTTGTCGCCGGTGCCTGTGCCGATGTCGCTGAATGCGCCCTCGGGCATCTGGATATCCATGTAGTTGAGCAATTGATAGAGCGGGTTGGTCGTGCTCATTTGCTTCACGAGATTGTAGTCGTAGTTGAAGTTCATCGTGACCGAGCCGTTGATCGCGTGCAGCTGCTGGTAGGTCCATTGTGCCCAGTTGAGAATTGCGTTGATATACGCGCTGTCGTAGACCTGTCCGGAAAACTGTGGCACCCACGTGCCTTGCGAGCTGTAATGGCCGCAACGACCAGAAGGCGTGCTGTTGTTGGCAAACGATACGTTGTCAAAGTCGATTCCCTGAAAGCCCGCTTGTATCGCTGGCTTCCAATACGCATCCATCATGAACTGTAGGACCTGCGGATTGGAAATGTCGAGCGGCGTGTAAGATGGATCATTAAACTCAGCTGCCATGTTGCCTGCTGCGTTTGCTTGCGCCTGCGATTTCCCTGCCGCCGCACACGAGTACTCTATCCAATCGGGGTGGTACTTCTGGAACCATGCAGTATTGATGGTGCCGGGAGCGCTCGAATAGGGCGACACCGTGCCGTTGTTGCGGTCGCGATCGAACGGATAGTAGAACGTGTTGTAGACACCTGCTGGCGTTGGGTTGCTCGCGCCCCATACATAATCGATTACGCCGACCTCCTTCGTGACATCCGGCACAGCGAAGTTGAATAGTTGGGCGAGGTGTACGCCGCTCCCGGTATCGGGAAGCGGCGGCAAAGCGGCTGATACTGCAAGCGGGGTAAGGAGTGGGGCGATAAAAAAAGCTGAGAGAAAAATACTCCGCACGAGCTGCATGCTTGCATTCTACTATGTATTGCTGAGGTATCTCCTGGTGCCCGCTCCCGTGGGGATAGCGACCTTATTTCCGCGCGATGACTTTTTTGACTGCTGCAACGATGTGCGACACACCCATACCGTAGTGTTCGATGAGTTCGGCTGCGGTGCCCGATTGGCCAAAGAGATCGTGCACACCGACAAATTCAATTGGCAGCGGACACTCCTGCGCCAACACCTCAGCTACTGCCCCGCCAAAACCTCCAGCGATCTGATGTTCTTCCACGGTGACGACCGCGCCGGCTTTTTTCGCCTCCGCGATGAGCGTCTCCCGATCGAGCGGTTTGATGGTATGGAAATTCACGACCGACACAGCAATCCCGCTCTGTTCGAGCTCGCGCGCGGCAAGGAGCGCGTTGTGGGTGAGCGGTCCCGTGGAAAAAATCGCGGCGGCAGGGGAGTCGGATTTCCAAAATACTTCTGCTTTGCCAAGCTCAAATGGCGTATCCGCCGTTGTCATCACCGGCGTTTTTTCACGGCCGAATCGCAGATAAAACGGCCCGTCTTGTGTTGCAGCCGCGAGCGTCGCTTTGCGTCCTTGCTCTGCATCGCAGGGATACACAACCGTCATGTGCGGCAGCACGCGCATGAGCGCGATGTCTTCGAGCGCCTGGTGGGTGGCGCCGTCGGGCCCGACCGAAACTCCCGCATGCATACCGCAGACTTTTGCAGAAATATTATTGAGCGCGATCGTCGTGCGAATTTGTTCCCAATTGCGGCCCGGGCTGAACATTGCATACGACGTGAAAAACGGAATTTTGCCGTAATTTGCCATGCCGGAGGCGACGGTTGCGAGATTTTGCTCGGCAACACCCACCTGCACAAAGCGCTCCGGAAACGCTTTTTGAAATTGATGCGCCTGGGTGGACTCGGAAAGATCGGCGGTAAGCACCACGACACGCGGATCTGCCTGCCCTGCTTCGACAGAACCTTTGCCGAATCCCTCGCGCGTCGAAGCCATGCCTGGCTTTTCAAAGAGATTCTCCGCCAATTTCATTTCGGGATTGATCATAGTTGGATGAGATTAAGGCCAGTTGCGTCATCCGGTCGGCGCAAGAGCGGTTGCGACACTTGCCACAGACACACCTCGAGTGTGAGTGCGACGACCGCCCGTTTGAGATGGCCGCCGATTGTCGAAAGCGATTCATCGCAGCGCGCGAGCACGGTGTGTGCGTGAATGAGTGGCGCTTCGTTTAATTCCGCGATGTTGCCGTCCATGTTGGATACTTCGAATGGTCCCGCTTCGCGGCGGAACACGTATTGCCGCGCAGGAAGATCGTAGTAGCCGATTTCAACGTCTTCGACTGCGCCGATACCAGAAAATTGTGCCCAGTGGATATCGTGCTCCTCGCAAAAACGTGCGAGCGCCGTAAAAAATTCTTCTCCCCGCTCGAAGACCAAAAAATAGCCGTTTTGTATTTGTACGGATTTCATATCAGGCGAGTGCTTTCAAAAATTCCTCTTTTTGTTTCTCGGCTGGGACTTTATCAGTCGGACCCTTCCCTGGCGGCGCGCCATGCCAGCGATAATCGTTTTCGATCGCTGGAATGCCTTTGCCTGGCGTGGTGTAGGCCAAAATCAGCGTCGGTTTTTCTTTGATCGAGCGGGCTTCGTCGCACGCTTCAATGAACTGCCGAATATTGTGGCCATCCACCTCGATCACGTGCCAATTGAACGCGCGATATTTATCCGCGAGCGGTTCGAGCGGCATGATGTCTTCAGTATTGCCATCGATCTGAATGTTGTTGCGATCCATAATCTGCAGCAAATTGTTGAGACGATATTTGCCCGCAAACATGACACCTTCCCACGTATTTCCTTCTGCGTGTTCGCCATCTGAGGTGGCGCAGTACACACGAAAATCTTTGTCATCCATACGCGCAGCAAGCGCGTACCCCGCCGCTTGCGATACGCCAGAGCCGAGCGGCCCGGAGGTGGTTTCGACGCCAGGCAACATGTCGCGCTCCGGGTGTCCTTGCAGGCGCGAGCCGAATTTGCGCAGCGTCATGCACTCCTCTATTGGAAAATAGCCGGAGTGCGCCATGGTGGCGTAGCGCACCGGGCAGATGTGGCCGTTGGAAAGAAAGAGGCGATCGCGCTGCGCCCAGTCGGGATTCTTCGGATCGTGTTTGAGTACGTGAAAATAGAGCGCGGTGAAAATATCGGTCATGCCCAAGGGGCCTGCCAAGTGGCCCGAACCCGCCGCAGCGAGCATTTCGACGATCGTCTTTCGGATGTCGCGAGCTTTCGCCTCAAGCGCACCGATTTCCTGTTCTGAAATCATGTCGAACTATTGTAACGCAGATTCCGCATGGGCAATGAGCGAAGTATACGTCGCCAAAGGGTTGGGACTTTTCGAGAGTACCGAACCCGCGCAAAACCGCTGCGCTCCGGCGCGGGCAAGGTCGCCGATCGTCGTTTCGTTGACGCTTCCGTCGACCGAGAGCAGCAATTTCGGATGACGTTGGTGCAGCTGTGCAACCCGAGCGGGTGCTTCGGGAGCAAACGGCAGTCCCTGCACCCCTATTTCTTTGATCGCCATCATCTGCACCACATCGCAGCTATCGACATAGGGATCGAGCACATCAAGCGGCGTGGGAAATAACAAACCCGCACCCACTTCTGCCGCGCCGGCGCGTTTCCATGCGTCGAATATCTCGGGCGTGTTCTCCTGCATTGCTTCGATGTGCCCGATCACTCGGCGCGCACCTGCCGCAATGCACGCAAGCCCGATTTCTTTTGGCAATGCCACCATCAAATGTACTTCGTATAGCAGTCCCGGGCGCGTGGTGAACTGTTCGCCGTGCGGCATCCAGGTGGTGTTGGGCGCAAAAGTGCCGTCGGCGATGTCGATATGCAGCGTGTGCGCAAACGAACTCACACGATCGGCGACCGCTTCGATATCGGCGAGTGAGCTGGGAACGACGGTCGGGATAATCTCGATCACGCTCACACTATACCAGCTCTATTGGACGCGGGCGCACACTGCGGTGCCGGCGAAAACTGAATTGGTGCCGTGGCATTGTTGCCCGTTTGAGTTGATGCAGTCGACGTTACACATGGTCGATGACATATCCGCAGCGCAGAGGCGTAGCCCAGTGATGTCGTAGCACTGCGGCTGACAGCTGATGATTTGATAGCCCGCGGGGCAATTGAAGCCAAGTGTTTGCAGACCCAATGCACCGTCCGGCGGACCGCCCACATCGCAAGATTGTCCGCGTGAACATCTCACATACGTAATGCCAACATTCAGTGTGCCATTCACGGTCACG
>DATMZK010000085.1:0-6287 GCA_035560295.1 Minisyncoccota bacterium
CACTTGCACGGGAAAGTGAAAAAAACCGCTACCAATTTGGGGCGATTTCCGCGTTCTTCGCCCAACATGGCGGTGCGCCTCTTCCGCTCGATAGCGCACACACCTTAGAGACGGATGACTTTTATCTAGAAATCGATTTTCCTGCGCAAGAATCCTCGATTGAGAAACTCGCGGCATCGTTACGAGAGCTCAGCGAGTTCGTTGAACAATATCCACGAATACGATGGCTCGTTGGACAAAGTTGGCTGGTATCTCAACAAGGCGGTGAATTGATTAAGCGATATGGTTTTACGAAAAGTGATATACCGGTACCGCCCGAGGAAGTTGAGCGGTCGAAAGAAGCTGGGCGCAGTCGTCCGAATGCGAGCCCTCGTTATATACAGCGAGTGGAATCTTCTCAGCCCGCGTTTTGCTTTGCCGATAGAGATGAGTTTTTGGAGGCGATGCAGCGCATGCATCACAAAGAATAACCATGCACATTCCTCGAAATATATATATGGTCGGGATTGGCGGCATTGGGATGTCGGCGCTCGCGCAATTGCTCCGTCATCGGGGCAAAGAGGTGAGCGGATCGGATCGCGAAGAGTCGCCGGTCGTTGCGATGCTCACACAAAAAGGCGTCACCGTGTGGATTGGGCACGACCACTGCAACATTCCTGCCGATTGCGAACTCTTGATTTACAGCGATGCAGTCCCGCATGACAACGCCGAGCGCACCCGAGCCCGCGACATGGGAATTCCTGAGATGTCGTATTTTGAAGCGCTCGGAGCAATTTCAAAAAAAGCGCGCACGATTGCGGTTGCCGGTACCCATGGCAAAACGACCACCACGGGCATGCTCGCCAAAATTTTGCAGCGGGCGGGAAAGAAGCCGACGGCCGTGGTGGGTAGCATCGTGCGAGACTTTGGCTCGAATTTTTTGGCGGGGGATGATGAGTTGCTCGTCGTCGAGGCATGCGAATATCGCGATCATCTTTTGAAGTTGTCGCCGGAAATTTTGGTGATCACCAATCTCGAACTCGATCACACCGATTATTTTCCGGATCTCGCCGCGCTCAAAGAAACATTCAAAAAAGCGGTGGCGGCCGTCCCAGCAACTGGTTGCATTATCACGAATCCACACGATCCCGTGATTGCCGACGTGATTGCGGGCGCCAAAGCATCAGTCATCGACTACACGCTCGAAGAGGTGCCCGAGCTCGGCTTGGTAGGCGAATTTAATCGACAGAATGCCCGCGCTGCCCGCGCAGCAGCGCGCGCTGCATTCGCCGATATTGCAGACGGTGCGATCGACGAAGCGCTCGCGCGCTTTCAGGGTTCGTGGCGGCGATTTGAATACAAAGGCGAGACGTCGCGCGGGGCGATGGTGTTCGACGACTACGCACATCATCCCACTGCCATTCGTGCAACCATCGAAGCGGCACGCGAAAAATTTCCCGACAAAAAAATTGTTGTCGCGTTTCATCCGCATCTCTATTCGCGCACCAAATCGTTTCTGCCAGAATTTGCGAGCGCGCTCGCGCTTGCCGATAACGCCGTCGTCGCCCCGATTTACGCGGCACGTGAACAACCCGATCCAAGCGTCTCAAACGAAATTCTTGCCGCCGCAGCCCGCGCAGTGCGTGGCCGCGTCGTTGCGCTTGATTCTTTTGACGCCATTCGCGATCGACTGCTGGGAGAGTCGCCCGATACGCTGATCATCACCATGGGCGCTGGCGATATCTACAAAGTCGCTGAGCAAATTGCCGACTAGGCAATCTCCAAAACGGTGGTATAACTCCGGGCAGTTTCAACTTGGTCTCTAGAGTGTTGGGGGAAATTCATGACGGATCGTTTGTGCTGGTGGATGACGCGGGCTCATGCAATCAATCGGGACAAGGCAAAAGACTGTCGGAAGCTGGGGGCATGGAAGGAGAATTGGTCGCTGCTCGCGTCGCGTTGGTACTTGCTATCACAGCGCTATCGTATGCGTTTCGTACGACCGCTGTTTTTCATCCTGGCGCGCCGGTGTGCCAATCGTTTTGCGGCTCACATTCGAAGCGCAGACGATGTGCCGTTGCGATATTGCGCCCGCGAAGAGATGGCCGACATACTGATGCGATCGACACGCTTGAGCAAACCGGATTTTCGCACCGCGCGTTTCCTTTTGGAACGCACAATCACGCATCCGCGCGATCTCGACCCGGCAAAAGTTGCGCGACGCAATCTCAAGCTCGGACTCTGCTTGCTTGGGCTTGAAGAGCTAAACGAAGCGTGCACATGCGCGCATCGAGCGCTCGATTGCCAGCCAATGGACGCCGCCGTGGCGCACAGTGCGGCGCTCATCATCGCCAAGTGCGACGTCGACGAGGCAGCGGATCTGCACATCCAGGCGCTCGCGCTTGCGACTCGTGAGCAGATCAATGAATTTCGGAAACAGTGGAATGATTCTATTGCTCGGTAAACAGTGCTATCAGCGGCGCGCCCATCGCGCCGCTTTTCTTTTTGCGCTACTGTGTAGCGATGGCAGAGAAAGCAACTGGCGTCTCGTTCATTCCGTACCGACTCAAAAACGGCATGTGGGAATTTTATTTGCAGATGCGCGACGAACGTGCGCCCAAAGATCCGAATGTGTTTTCAACCTTTGGCGGTCATTTGGAGGAGGGTGAAGCTTCACAGCCTGGCATTGTGCGAGAAATAGAAGAAGAACTTACCTACGTGCCGAAGGCGCTCGCATTATTTCAAACATTTACGCTCCATCGCACGTTTGATGTGTACGTCGAACAGGTCGGTGACGATTTTGAGACGCTCGTTGAGGTGCGCGAAGGGAAATATGGTGCTTTTCTTACGGCCGACGATGTCGCGACCCGCAGAGAAGTTTCAAAGCTCGCAAAAACGGTAATTCCCGTCCTCGCGGAGCATGTTTCGCGTCGATAAAAACACAGTTGCCGTAAGGGGCGGTTGGTGAGAGAGTGAGCATATGGATGAAGAAAAAAAGGCCAAGCTTTCTATTGTGGCAACGCCGATCGGCAACCTCGGCGACATGACCTTTCGCGGTCTTTGGACCCTGAAAGAAGCCGATGTGATTTATGCCGAAGATACACGCGTCATTTCAAAATTGCTCAGCCACTACGGATTGCGCACCAGCGTGCAGCGGCTCGACGCAGCAACAGAAGGGAAGAAAGCAAATGAAGTGATCGAGCGCTTGGAAAACGGCGAACACGTCGCGCTCGTTTCTGATGCTGGCACGCCCGGCATTTCCGATCCGGGCGCGCGCCTCGTTGCCGCCGTTCGCGAAGCACTGCCCGACATGCCAATCGAAGCGCTCCCCGGCGCATCGGCAATTACCGCCGCGCTTTCGATTGCGGGAATTGCCAACGATCAATTTTGGTTCGCCGGTTTTTTGCCGCACAAAAAAGGCCGCCAAACCGCGCTCACCAAAGTCGCGGCCTCGAAGATTCCCGTTGTATTGTACGAATCGCCGCACCGCATTCTCAAATTGCTCGCCGAACTAGCCGCGCACAACGTGCGCGAGGTGCGCATCGGCCGCGAGCTCACCAAAATGCACGAAGAGATGCTGGTCGGCGCGCCGCTCGACCTTGCCGATGATTTGAAAAAACGAAATGCGGTGAAAGGTGAATTTGTAGTGATTGTGCTATAATCTCGACTCATGAAACTCGACGCGCTCATCATCTTTGTCGGTGCCGCAATCGCGGTTTTGCCGTTCTTGGGTTTTCCCGTTTCCTGGGATCACGCCCTCTTTTTCTTTCTTGGTCTTTGTGTGGTCGCCCTCGGCGTTGCCGCGCGTCGTCGTCTTTCACGTCGCAACGAATCGCCTCGTCCACTCGAGTAACCTTTTTTGCATAAAAAAGGGCGCTGCTCATGCAGCGCCCGGGGAGTGTTACGCGGGAACAGGTTCGTCAACGGTGTCCGCCATTACTGGTTCGACTGTCTCGGCAGTCGCGGTAGGTTCCGCAGGTGTCGGGGCTGCTGCTTCATCCTCAGCAAGCAACAATTGCGCACCTCGTGCGAAGTACAACTGACGATTGTTGGTTGCAATACCGAGGCGGCTGAGTACGGCCTCACGAACGAGATATTCTTCGAAGGCTTCTTTTTCTTTTGACTTATTGTCGATCGCATCGCCCTCGGCAACCGGATTTTTTGCCGCGCGTTGATATCGCAGTACTTGGGCCGCCTGACGCGCGAGGATCGTTGTCGCTATGCTGCGCAGCGCCGGTTCGTCTAAGCACAACTTACTCGGCGACTGTCCGCTCCACTCGCTCAGGGAATACAGATCGCCCGCGAACTGTTGCGAGTCTTCCCTCTCCGCGTCGCTGAGTTTGCGTCTGTCACGATCCAATTCCACGCTCAGAATAACAGCGGAAACAAATCCGACTACGAAAGACAGAACGCAGACAAAAAGCACAATAAGACCAACGGGCTTGGTCCACGCAAACACAAATCCCGCAAGAATCGCTGCCACAAAGCAAACGACCGCTAGCAGTGCGACGATCACCCCGCCCTTGCGACGCGACCGATGTTCCGAGGCGGCGAGACGCTGTCGTATGAGTCTTGAGACAGGATTTTTGCCGGTGCGTTTTTCCCACAAACGCTCCAGCACTTGTGGTATGGCCCTGAGCAGATCCAAATCCGCAAGCCAGCCCAATGGATTGTCTTCATATCTGATATACCAGTACATTGCCAAAGACCTTTGCCTTTCGGTTGGCCGTTCGTGGCCGGGCGGTGAAGGCGTTTGTGCCCATCCTGCGCGGGCTATTGGCCCGTGAGAGATACATCGCCGCTCATTCCTGCCTAAGGCGTGGCAAGAGGTCCGACCACCATTTCATGTCATCGCAGTTTGTGCAAGTAGAAGGCGCGTGATGAGCTTGCAGGTGAACATTATAACCATTTGATTGCCAATTGTGCCTTATGGCGATTGCGAATAGCAGCCGGGAACGACTGTCAGTCGTTCCCGGCTCTTTGCTATACTTCATCTATGCCGTCAGACCAAAAGGACGACGAGCGGCGTATCACGTATTTTGCCGCTACCCACACGCGCGGAAAGCAGGAGATGTTTGGCATTCGCGCCATCGACCGCGGCAAGCACATGTATGTGATCGGGAAAACCGGTATGGGTAAATCGACCATGCTCGAAAACATGGCGATTCAAGACATTCAAAATGGCGAAGGGCTTTGCTTCATCGATCCGCACGGCAGCACGGCCGAAAAATTGCTCGACTTCGTGCCATATGAACGTATCAACGACGTGGTCTACTTCGCCCCATTCGACACCGATTATCCGGTGGGCTTCAACGTGATGGAAGACGTCGGGTACGACAAACGACACCTCGTGGTCTCCGGACTCATGGGCGCACTGAAGCGCATTTGGGTCGACGCGTGGAGCGCGCGTATGGAATACATTTTGCAAAACACGCTGCTTGCGCTACTCGAATATCCGGGCTCGACGCTGCTCGACGTCAACCGCATGCTCACCAACAAAACCTTCCGCACGGCGGTGGTCGACTGCATCACCGACCCAATCGTGAAAGCGTTTTGGACCGAAGAATTTGCCAACTTCACCGACAGCTATACGCGTGAGGCGACGCCGGCAATTCAAAACAAAATCGGTCAGTTCACGGCAAATCCTTTGATTCGCAACATCGTCGGGCAATCGACCTCCTCGTTCGACCTGCGCAAAATCATGGACGAGCGCAAGATTTTCATCGTCAACCTTTCAAAAGGGCGCATGGGTGAGACCAACGCGAGCCTGCTTGGCTCCATGCTCACGGTGAAAATTTATTTGGCGGCGATGAGTCGTGCCGATGAGCCGGCCGCTGTCTTGGCGCGTCTGCCGCGCTGCTACTTTTATGTCGACGAATTTCAATCGATGATGAACGAGGCGTTTGCCGACATTCTTTCGGAGTCGCGTAAATACAAATTGGCGCTCACGCTCGCCAACCAATACGTGGAGCAGATGGAAGAGAAAGTGCGCTTTGCAGTGTTTGGCAACGTGGGTACGCTGATTTGTTTTCGTGTCGGCCCCTTTGACGCGGAAGTCTTGAAGACCGTCTTCGAACCTACCTTTATCGCCGAAGACTTGGTGGGCTTGGGGCTTGGACAAATTTATCTTACGCTCATGATCGACGGCGTGGGCAGTGCGCCATTTTCCGCGCAAACAATTCCGCCGATCGAAACGCCCCGCATTTCGTACAAAGACGACGTGATCAGCCATTCGCGCGCGATGTTTGCGCGTCAAAAAGCCGACGTGGAGAATGCCGTCAACCAAAAGCAGCTCGATTTTGCGCCGC
>DATMZK010000086.1:0-2370 GCA_035560295.1 Minisyncoccota bacterium
GATCGACCTTCTCGAAGAAGGCGTAGCTCGGCGCCAGGGTTCCGAAGAGGAGCGCCCCGCCAGCAGCGATCGCGATCACCAGCTGCCCGGCGTTATCCTTCACCCAGCCCGCCGCCTTCGCGATCGGTTTTGCCCAGATGAGGATCAGGACGACCAGTAGCACGACCGACAGCAAGACGGTCACGGTGCTGAAAAAGCTGGAGACGTAGGTAGCTTGTAGGTAGGCTGCGTCCGAAGATGTTTCGAACTGACGACCAGCAACCTTGCTGGTAACCAGGGCCGCCTGCGGGGTATAGATCATCATGACCACCCCGTAGGCAAACAGGGCACAAATTGTGCCAATCAAGCGTCCGACCATGGTCGGTTTCTCCTTTGCGGCTGTTGAGATGTCAAAGGACTGTATTTCGCCGCGAAACACATGTCCGAACCAAACCATGGGAATTATAGGATATTATTTGTAATTTGTCAATCTTATGATACAGTAAAAACATGGCTGATTATCAGGCTTTTTTCAAGGGCAAAAAGATCACATTGATGGGCCTTGGGCTGCTTGGCCGAGGGTTGGGAGACGCGGCTTTTTTGGCTGAGTGCGGAGCGCAGGTGCTCGTGACCGATAAAAAGACGGAAGCAGAATTGATGGAATCGGTGGCGCAGTTGAAAAAATATCCGAACATCACCTTTCATCTTGGCGGACACGCAATAGAAGATTTCACCAATTGCGATTTGGTGATCAAAGCCGCTGGCGTGCCACTCGATTCTCCCGAGATCGCGGCAGCGCGCAAAGCGGGCGTGCCGGTTGCGATGTCGACTGCGCTCTTTGCAAAATTCGCAATCGATGCGGGCGCAACCGTCGTCGGCGTCACTGGCACGCGCGGAAAAACCACAACCGCGCACCTGATTTTTCATACACTGCAGCAGGCCGGCAAAAACCCGCTGCTCGGCGGCAATGTGCGCGGCAAATCCACCCTCGCCATGCTTTCCGAGGTCGAACCTCGGAACATTGTGGTGCTTGAACTGGATTCGTGGCAGTTGCAGGGATTTGGCGATCTGAAAATCAGTCCGCAGGTTGCCGTGTTCACCAATTTGATGCCCGATCACCAGAATTATTACAAAAACATGGACGAATATTTTGCTGATAAGGCGAATATTTTCCGTTTTCAAAAACCTGGCGACACCTTGATCGTCGGAAAGGATATCGAACAGGGTGTGCGAGAGGCTAAACCTTCCACTGCGGCGAAGGTGCCCGGCGGTATCCCGACGGATTGGAAATTGCATATCATCGGCGAGCACAATCGCGACAATGCGGCATTTGCCGCCGCCGCGCTCGAAGCGCTCGGAGTATCGCAGCAAGAAATTCGCGCCGGGCTCGAATCATTCCAAGCAGTCGAGGGCCGTCTGCAATTCGTGCGCGAAGTACAAAGCGTCAAAATCTACAACGACAACAACGCGACAACCCCAGAAGCAACCATCGCCGCGCTCCGCGCGCTGCATGTGGGACATCCGATGTCCCACATCGTGCTCATCATCGGGGGTTCAGATAAGGGTTTGCCGCTTGAGGAGCTCGCTGCCGAAATACAAAACAACACATCCCACGTTGTGCTGCTTGAACATCCAAATTACCTCGGCACGGAAAAACTCGGCATGGTGCTCAAGCAACAAGGAGTGAATTTTGAAAAGGCAGCCGATTTGCAACAGGCACTTTCGCTCGCCCGTTCCAACACCAAAGAGGGCGACACGATTCTTTTCTCACCGGCCTTTGCTTCCTTCGGGATGTTTAAAAATGAGTATGATAGAAATGATACATTCGTTCGTCTGGTGAATGAGCTATGAAGCACCCCGTCCCACACAAAACACAAAGCAACACCTACAACTGCGGCCCCACGTGTCTTGAAATGTTGCTCGATTTTTACGGCATTTCGTATGAGTCGGAGCGTATCGAAGCGCTCTGCGAAACCGCGCCGCGCCGCGGCACGGACAACGGCAAACTGGTAGAAGCGGCAGAGCGTCTTGGTGCGCGCGTTGTGGCGAAGGAAAACGCGGAGCTTGAAGACATTGTTGCAGTCATCGAGAGTGGGCACCCGGTCCTCGTCAATTATTTCAACTGTAAATCGGGCGTCGGGCACTTTGGGGTTGTGAAAGGCGTCGAAGAAAACGCGCTCATTTTGGCGGATCCAAAAAATGGCGATGACTACGCGCTCACCTTCGATCATTTTCAAAAACACTGGCACAACCACACGCAAACCATCCACGCATGGATGATGCATCTTGAATCATAACGAGCATGACAGGGCGCCATGCGAGAGTTCGGATTCTTCATTATTTCGGCCTATACTAACCACATGTCAGAATCCGATTTCAGATTTCTCGAAA
>DATMZK010000087.1:0-3014 GCA_035560295.1 Minisyncoccota bacterium
ACCGACGGGCGTATCAAATATATGGCCCGCAGCTGCGACATAACAGGCAAGACATCCCAGGTTGGCGGGGGCTATTCAAACCGCACGCGTGCGACCAAATTCAACCCGACGGGTTCGCGTCGCCGTCAGGTTAACATGCAAAAAAAGACCATTTTCCTTCCTGAACTCGGCCGAAAGATCACCGTCAATGTCTCGGCAAAAGGCCTCAAAACGATGAAAAAGCGCGGCGCGTACGCGACGCTCAAGAAGGCGGGTCTCGTTTAATTCTCCTTCAATATTGTTTTCCCATCAGAGGCATACGCCTCGCCTGGTTGCGCGATGAGCTGCGCCCCGACAAATCCCGCAAACAATGGCGAGGAAGTCGCTCCACTTGAGTAAAGTGCATCCGATCGAAGGCTCGTGCCGTCGAGTCGCGCCACATAATTTTCTATACCCTCACTGCCGCAGGAGAGCATGAAAGAGGTTGTGCCGAAGGTGAGACGCATTTCGATGCAACCGCTCGCGCTGCCCGCCTGCGAAAGATCGCGATCTGGAAACAACACTTCGATCGAGGCGCCATCTCCGAGATTGATCACATTCCCCCGCGAAGCCACGTGCACCGTGGTTCCCTCTCTTTGCGCATCGGTAAGCGCTTTTTGAAATGCCGTCCAGACAGGGCCGCTACCCTGCGCGCTCGATACAAAAACCTGCGCCACTTGGTAGCGTTGCAACACATCGATCAATCCCGCTACATGCGCCGCATCAGGGTGTGCGGCGATGACCACATCGATACTGCGCTGCCACCATGGCAGCGCACTCCCGAGCGAGCGCAGGATGCCGGCATCGGGCCCGCCATCGATAAGCACGGTGCGGCCGCCGGGCGCCTCTATGAGCGTCGCAGCGCCCGAGCCGGTGTCCAAAAAGGAGACGCGCAGCTTTCGATTGCCCATTTGCAGCGTCGCAACCCATAAAATGACTGAAACAAGGCCTAAAATCAGGATTGCGATGCCGACAATCTTCGAGCTTCGCCTCATGAACACAGTATAGGGCACGCAGAGGGACTGGGGGAAAACCGCTTTACAAACGCTGGGGTATGCTATTCTGAAGCCTTATTCCCTTGTTTTACATCTAACTACACATATGAAAGTTGAACGAATGATTTTAATCGCATTCCTCGGCAACTACCTCGTCAACAACGTGGTCGCCGCGCTCGCCAGTCTCGTGCCGGCTACCCAAGGCGCAACCACGATCTTCACCCCGCAATACATCACCTTCTTGGTGCTCGGAGCGATCATGCTTGGACTCATCAGCTGGTGGTACCTCATGCGCATGCCGCGCGCGGGCGCTCTTATGCAGGGTGTTGTGTTTGGCATCGGAGGCTTCGTGATCGCCGTCCTCACCGCTTTGGTGACCGGAATTGCAGGCGTGTTGGTGCAGACCGGCTCGGTTTCCCAGGTGATCGCCGTGCTTCCCAACTTCGGACCCTACCTCATCAGCTGGACGACGCTCGTCCTGCTTGGCCTCTGGGTCGTGCCAGCGGTCGTCGTTGGCTGGCTTATGCAATGGCGCATGAAGGCACCGATGTCGCAGCCTGCCATGCCGCGTCCGATGATTTAGTTTTTCTCGCAAAGAAAGCAAGGTACAATAGGGCCCGACAGTTCGTCGGGTCCTTTGTGTTATAGAGGACTGCAACCTGCGGGAGGCCGGCATGAGGACAAAACCAACGCTCGACGTCGATGGGATGTTGGAGCGCATCCAAAATATTCCACTCGGACCAGAAGGTACCGAAGAATACCAGCGGTGCCTCGGCGAGATTCGCCATAGTAACGTAACGGCGAACCATCAGATCTTGCGGCAGGCGGTCGAGAAAGGGCTCGACTTGCTTGGTGAACCAAACGATGACCTGAACCGAGATCACGACGAGACGATTTCGTATATCTCGAGTCAGGCACGACTGTATCCCAATTGAAGTTCTTTCGCGGTCGAGCGCTATGCTCGGCCGCCGCTTTTTTTGAAATACCATAACCATGTGCTGGCAAAAAGGAGTACGTACGCAGCGCACATCCAAAATACATTGAATTGCCCCACCGCAACCGAAGAAAACGGCAGGGCTGCAAAAAATTGCGCCACATCGATGATATAGGCAAGCAACACATAGGCGGGAAACGCGAGCGGTACGGCGAGCGAACCAAGTACGATGCCTGCGGCGCCCGCTACGAGACTAAAAAACATTGCGGTGGGCACCGCAGCAAGCGCAAACAAATTAGCCGGAAGCGCAAAGAGTGGCAGCTGTCCATTTTGATACAGTAGGAGTGGTAGCACGGCGAGTTGTGTCGATATGGTCGAGGTAACGATCTCACGCAGCGCGAATTTTTCTGGAATCCAGCCGAGCACACTAGCAAAAAGCGGACTAAAGATGATCAGGCCGAGTGTCGCGAGCGCTGAGAGCTGAAAACTGGGATCAAAAACTAGTTCAAACGGATTCCAGAGCACAATGACAAGCGCAGCGAGTGCGAGCGCCCTGCTCGCGAGAAATTGTCGGCGTGTCGCGCGCGCAAGCACCGCCACGAGCGCCATGATGCCGGCGCGCGTAGCGCTCCCCGCGCCACCGGCCATGAGCACAAAGAATGCGACGATAAACCCGCTCACGCCAAATTGCGCCGTGCGCGGCGCCCATTGCACCAAACGCGCCGCCGCGCTCAAGACCACGGTGATGTTGTAGCCGGACAGTACGACCACGTGCACGAGCCCAACTTTTTGAAATACTGCGGAGAGATCGCTGCCGATCGAGCGCTTGTCGCCCACCGTGATACCGGCGGCAAGCCCGGCTTCGGGCTCGGGAAGTGTCGCGACCAAACCACGCTGGAATGTTTCTTTGGTCCAAATCGCCGTTGCTTCTATCGGATTGCCTTTGTTTTTCGATTGCTGCACCACTTCAGCCTGCGCGAGCGAGAGTTCGTACTCGATTCCCTGCGCGCCGAGGTAGTCGGGATAATCAAAGAGCGTGCCCGTGCCAGTATCAAACGACTCGGGCG
>DATMZK010000088.1:0-3411 GCA_035560295.1 Minisyncoccota bacterium
GGGTCTTTGGTTTTTCGTTCGGTTGCTGTTACGAACGCGCCAAAGACCCCCGCGTAATGACGAGGATCGCGACGCGCACCACTGAAGCAAATCGCTCCATGTATTTGAATGTACCAAAGCCAAGATTGCTGTCAATCTTACTTGCGTTTTCCAACCTTGCGACGAGAGAGAATGAAGACGTTGGAATATTTCTTCGGGCTGCGGGTTTTCTGACCTTTGCCGGTCGGTTTGCCCCACATGGATTTCGCGCGACGAAGTCCGCGACCCTGGCGGCCTTCACCACCACCGTGTGGGTGATCCACCGGGTTCATCGCGGTGCCGCGCACCGTCGGGCGGACGCCCTTCCAGCGCGTGCGTCCAGCTTTGCCGTAGACGACGAGGCGGTGTTCTTCGTTTGAAACTTCACCAATCGACGCCCAGCAGGTGTCGATAACGCGGCGCACTTCTGTCGAGGGCATTTTGAGGTGTGTGTAGCCCTGATCTTGCGCTACGACTTCTGCAAAGTTACCGGCAGAGCGCGCGAGCTTGCCGCCGCCGCCCGGAGTCAATTCGATGTTGTACACAAAGGTGCCGACCGGAATCTTCGCAAGCGGCAAACGGTTGCCTGCGGCAATCGGCGCGGTTTCGGAAACGAGGATTTCCTGCCCCACCTTGAGGCGCTGCGGCAAAATCATGTAGCGCTTCTCGCCGTCGCGGTATACCAAGAGACCGATGAATGCGGAGCGGAACGGATCGTATTCGATCGAGGTGATCTTGGCCGGAATGTTCTTTTTGTTGAATACGAAATCAACATCGCGGTGCGACTTTTTGTGTCCACCACCCTGGTGACGCACGGTGATGCGACCCTGCGAGTTGCGGCCGGCCATGGATTTGCCACCTTTCATCAACGGCTTGTGCGGCTTGTGACCCGAGAGCAACTCGCGGTAGTTGAGCGTGGTCATGCCACGAGTGCCGGGAGTGCGAGGTTTGTATGCTTTGATTGACATAATGGTGTTGAAAAATGTTAGCTGATCGCGATCGTTTCGCCCTTTTTCAAGAACACGTACGCTTTCTTGCCGCCCGTTTTAAATCCTTCGCGGCCCGTGCGCATGTGACGAACTTTTTTGGCAGGCACCGGAAGCACGGCGATTTTGACCGGTGTCACTTTGTAGATCGCTTGCACCGCGCGGGAGATGTCGCGCTTGGTGGCGGCCGAGTCGACGTCGAATACATAGACCGAAAGCGCGCTTGCCATGCCGGCTTTTTCGGTGATGCGCGCGTGTTTGAGAATGTGTGCGTAGTTCATAAAGGTTTATTTTGTTTCCGCAGCGGCGGCTGGGCGCTTGACGAGGCGAGATTCGAGCATGGCAACGGCTTCCTGCGGGTTTTCGACGATGAGGAACGTGCTGCGCAAGACCGCCGCCGGGTTGAGATTGACTATCGACATGCAGGCGATGTGGCCGAGATTGCGGAACGACTTCTCCGCGGCATCGTTTTTCTGCGTGAGCGCGACAAGGGCGGTGTTTTTGGTCTTCGTGCCCAATTTTTCAAATCCGCCGACCGCTGCAAGGGCGGAGAGCGCCTTTTTGGCGGTTGCGGTTTTGGGCGTGGAAAGGCCGAGGGAATCGACGAAAATAATTTCGCCATCGCGGAGTTTCTGCGAGAGTGCAACCGCGAGCGCCTTGCTGCGCATGCTGCGCGGAATGGCGCGGGCGAACACTTTTGTGTTGCGCGGGCCATGCGCGACACCACCGCCCACCCAAATCGGCGAGCGCGATGAACCATGGCGTGCGCGGCCAGTACCCTTTTGCGCCCACGGCTTTTTGCCACCGCCGCGCACTTCGCCGCGATCTTTGGTGTGTGCCACATTCGTGCGAGCGTTGTCGTGCATCGAGGTCACCACCTGGTGCATGAGTGCGTCGTTCCATTTCAGGCCAAACACGCTCTCGGGGAGTGAGACCGAGCCTTTCTTTTTTCCTTCTGCAGTGTAAATAGGTGCGTCCATAAAAATAGTTATCCGCGAATCTCCACCAGCGTGCCGGGGTGCCCGGGAACTGCGCCAGAAATAAGGAGCGTATTCGTTTCGGTGTCCACTTGCAAGACTTTCAAATTTTTGACCGTGATGCGATCGCCTCCCATGCGGCCGGCCATGCGCATACCCTTGACCACGCGGCCACCTGCGCGACCGCCGCCGCCGATAGAACCCGGCGCGCGCTCTTTGTTTTTCTGACCGTGCGAGCGAGGTCCGCCGCGGAAGCCGTGTCGCTTCACGACACCCTGAAATCCTTTTCCTTTTGAAATTGCGGAGACCTCAACCACATCGCCCGGCGTAAATACCGAGACTTCGATCTTGTCGCCGCGATTCATGCCTTCGCCGCTGAATTCGCGCAGGTAGCGGAGATTGCCGAGATCCTTCAAATGCCCTTTGACCGGTTTGGAGAGGCGAGATTCTTTGCGCGTACCAGCGCCGATTTGCACGGCTGCGTAGCCGTCTGTTTCGGTGGTCTTCACTTGGGTGACGGTAAGGGGAGCCGCTTCGATGATGGTGCACGCATGCACAACACCCTCGTCGTCGAAGACCTGGGTCATGCGTCCTTTGGTGCCGAGGAAAAATTTCATGGTTTTAACAAAAACGCCCCGTTAGTCGGGGCTGTTTGGCCTCAACTAGTGGTCCCGTATTGGGACGTAGCGTGGCGGAAATATAGCAGGCCAAGGGCGGGAGCGCAAGGGAGGCTATTGTTCGTGGAAGGTTGGCACGAGCGAGACGGTTGCGGTGAGGTGCACCTTTTGCGCCGGGTCGATGCCGGTGCAGTCGAGGCTGTAGATGGTTTGCCCGACGATCTTCGAGGTTTGCTCGCTGCCCACGGAGTGATGATTCTTCGGCGTGTCAGTCCATCTGTCTTGGTTGCTGCCTAGCACAGTACACGAGCGGATGTTGGTGACATCCCACGTAATTTCCGAAATCGAATCAGGATTCACAAGTGCCGGGTGCGCAGTCAAACTCGCTACCGGTTTGATGGGGCCGGTGCAAGAGACGTTGCCCGGCGCTCCAACGCAGCCGTACCCAAATCCTGCAAACGGACACGCGACATACACGGTGGAGCACTGCGCGTCGTTGAGGTGGTGCGTGTAGCCTGCGCCGTCTGGCGTGCAGACATCGGGCTGCAGCAAATTGCACTGCTTCTCCGAAATCTGCGGAATGACATTGACCGCCGTTTTGCAGGTGGCGGTGTCGAGCGGAAGCTTGAGAAAACCGCCGATCACGACCGCATACTTCACGCTCAAGGTGTAGGGCGTCGATTGCGACGGGTAGATGGTCATCGGGATGCCGGGGTTTGGAGCAACGGTGCCGACGCCTTGATCGATGGATGCGCTCGTCGCTTGCACTGGCTGACCAAAGTACGAGCAGCCGTACGCCGGACTGCAGTCGGA
>DATMZK010000089.1:0-5920 GCA_035560295.1 Minisyncoccota bacterium
AAACCAAGAATCAGCGCCAAGCAGCCCTTGAAGCTGTTCGCGCAGCCGCAGCTCCCCAGTTGCAACCTCTCGAAGCGCAGCAGCAACTAGCGCAAAAACGCCTGGAGAGCGAGGAAAAGGCCCTCGAAGAACACAAGAAAGGCATGAAGGACGTCCGAGATCAGATAACGCAAGGAATCGAACAGGGCTTCAAAGGCTCTCCGGAGGTTCGGGCAAGCGCGGAAAACCAGTCTGCTACAGCGGCGCGTGACGAAGAGATTCATGCGGCGAATCAGGAATTCGAACAAAAATCGGCGGCGCGCGCCCAACATGATCAAGAATTACAGCGGAAAATAAATGATGCTGGTATTGACTCTGCTGAACGTTCACGTCTCCAACAGCAGCTGAGCGAATCGCAGGCGTCACGAGAGAGCGAGGCACGACACCAAGATGAGCGCATCCGCGAGGCGGAGGACAAGTTGCTCAAAACACGGAGCGAACTTCTCGGCGTCAACCAGACACAGCTAGTTACTTTGGAAAAATTCAAGCAAGCAGACCCGCAGCTCGTTGACGCTGTTTCGGCAAGACAACAAGAAGTAAAAACTGGTAGACAAAGTATCGACGCAGTCGAAGAACAATCGGGCATAAAGACCGCAAAAACTGCGGTCGATACAGCAGATAATGAATTGAGTCAGTTTGATCGAAATTACAACGAAAGACTTAAAAATGTGCAGGACAGTGCCGTGAACCAGTTGCGAACTACGGTTGAGAACATCGCCGAACAAGTCGGCCGTCAATACGGCACTATTTGGCAGCGGGCCATCGGAACTATCACAGGCACCAACGCGAGAGTCGGCGCAGAAACCAAGAGCCAATACAAGCGCCGACACGCAAATCGTCGCTTACGCGCCGCGCTTGAACAGCAACTGAGTGACGATGGAGTAACTGGTGGTGGCGGGGGCACACCAGCCGATGGTGGCGGTGGGGGCACCACATAATAAAAATCAGTTATGGACACTCAACTCAGCGAGAAAGAATTACAGGAGCAGCTGGCAGCGCGCCTTAAGCAGCTGCCCAAAGTGGTACAAGACTCGATCCATTCCGCAGATGTCGAGCAGCACCTACGTCAACTCGCTGATTCGCACAAATTGCATCTCGATCAGTGGGAGGTCTTGGAAAATGAAGTCATGCTCACGCTTCTTGGTTTCCAGCAGCCAGAAGAATTGGCGGCAGAACTGCAGAAAGACCTTGAAATCGAGGCTGCTACGGCCGCATCGCTCGCCGAGGATATTTCTCGCATAGTATTTGCTCCGATAAGGTTGCAGTTGGAAAAAGAACTCGAACAAAGCGCACCGGCCGACAAAAGCGGCCTCGAATCGCACACGCTCGAACAGGCGAGCATGGCCGTGCCTGCGCCCGTTGCCCCCGCGCCCGTCCCAACTGCTCCGGTGCCAGCGACACCGCCGCCACCTCCGCCCGAGGGTCGCGCCGAGCGAGCGCCCATCTCCGCTTCCTATGCCGCTCAACAGCCAAGCCACGAGCGAAAGATCATCGAGGGCGATCCGTATCGTGAACAAGTCGCCTGAACACGCACTCGCGCGTGATTTGCCGCGCTATAATAAAGAACGATGCAATTCCAGATACCACAATTCATCGAGGTAGAGGATAAAATCTTCGGGCCACTAACCTTTCGCCAATTCGTATACCTCGCAGGTGGCGCCGGTGCAGCGTATTTGCTGTGGCGTGTCTTGCCGCTCATCATTGCCGGCCCATTGATTGGGGGAGTGGTCGGGCTCGCCGGCGCTCTCGCATTTATGCAATACAACGGCCGACCCTTCATCCTTGCGCTCGAACATGCGTTTTCGTATCTCTTGCACCCCAAGCTCTACCTCTGGAACAACGAACGCAAACGCTCGAGCGTCAAAGCCACCAAGCTCATCAACCCCACCGCCCCCGCTGAGGTCTATGTGCCCAAACTCTCCGACAGCAAGCTGCACGAGCTCTCCTGGTCGCTCGACATCAAAGAGCGCATCGCCGCTGGCATCGGCAGCGACGAAGACGTGCACTCCTCGGGCGACGTCGTGCGCCCCGTAATGGTCGCTCGCGAAGCTCGTATCGTCTAACACTATGCCTAGTACCGCATCACAAAAAAACAGCCGTTCGACGCAAGACTTCGTCCCCATCGGCGAAGTGCGTGACGGCGTTGTCATCTTGAAAGACGGCGGTATGCGCGCCATTTTGCTTGCCTCGTCGATCAACTTCGCGCTGAAATCAGACGACGAGCAGACTGCCTTCATCGTGCAATTTCAAAACTTCCTCAACTCACTCGATTTTTCGGTGCAAATTTTGGTGCAGTCGCGCATGCTCGACATTCGTCCGTATGTTGCAACGCTCGAAGAAGCGTACAAAAAACAAAACGACGAACTCATGCGCGTGCAAATTCGCGAGTACATCGAGTTCGTGAAAAATTTCACCGAAGCGGCCAACATCATGACCAAAAACTTTTTCGTAGTCGTGCCCTACGACCCAGCACCGCTTACCGCCGGCGGGGGAGGGCCGCTCTCGATGCTGCCGTTTGCCAAAAAAACGGCGAGTGCTGAACAGCAAAATACGTCGTTTGAAGAGGCGGTGTCACAACTTGAGCAGCGCCTCGCGATTGTGCAGCAGGGATTAATTCGCACCGGCGTACGCACCGTACAGCTAGGCACCGAAGAGGCGGTAGAATTGCTGTATCGCATGTTCAACCCCGGCGAGCAGGGCAAGCCCATGCCGCTCACCTAATACCTATGGCCCTCCTCGATCTCTTGCCATTTGGAAAAAAGAAAGCGGACGCACCCGAAGTGCTGCCGGTATTGCCCGAAGAAATTTATCGCGCTGGCGTCCTGGATTTGCAAGATGTCATCGCCCCGCACGCCCTTAAAATCAGCTCAAAGCAGCTCGATTTGGGCGAAAAAATCGCGCGCACGTTCTTCGTGATCTCCTATCCGCGTTTTCTCACCACGGGCTGGTTCGCGCCGATCATCAACATGGACAAAGTGCTCGACATTTCGCTCTTCATCCATCCGCTCGACACCAACGAAATGCTGCGCAAATTCCAAAAGAAGGTCGCGGAGGTGCAGTCGCAAATCGCCACACGCGAAGAGCGCGGCATGGTGCGCGATCCGCAGCTCGACACTGCCTATTCCGACCTCGAACACCTGCGTGATTCGCTCCAGCAGGCGCAAGAGCGCGTCTTCGACATCGGTCTCTACCTCACGATCTATGGCAACACACCGGAGGAATTGGATAAATTGGAAACGGAGGTGCGCGGTATTCTTGAAAGCCGCCTCGTGTACATTCGCCCCGCGCTCTTCCAGCAAGAACAGGGCTTCCGCTCGACACTGCCGCTCTGTGCTGATGAGTTGAACGTGCACACCAAGCTGAATTCCGCACCACTCTCCTCGATTTTCCCGTTCATTTCGTTCGACCTCACCTCTGATCGCGGCATTCTCTACGGCATCAACCGTCACAACTCGTCGCTCATCCTCTTTGATCGATTTAGTTTGGAAAACTACAACTCGGTGACGTTCGCAAAATCTGGCAGCGGTAAATCCTACACGACGAAACTCGAAATTTTGCGCAGCCTCATGTTCGACGTCGAGGTTATCGTCATCGACCCGGAGCGTGAATACGAATATTTGGCCGAAACGGTGGGCGGACGCTACTTCAACATCTCACTCTCATCAGAACACCACATCAATCCGTTCGATCTCCCAATTCCGCGCGAAGACGAAAACCCGGCCGATGTGCTCCGCAACAACATCATCACGCTCGTGGGGCTCTTTCGCATCATGCTCGGCGGTCTTACGCCCGAAGAAGACGCCGTCATCGACCGCGCCATCACCGAAACGTACGCCCTAAAAGACATCACGCCGGAGGCAAACTTCGCCGCGGTTGAGCCGCCGCTTCTCTCGGACTTCGAGCTCGTACTCTCGGGCATGGAAGGAAGCGAGAGTTTGGTGCAGCGCCTCACCAAGTACACCAAGGGCACCTGGAGCGGGTTCATCAACCGGCCGACCAACGTGGACATGAACAAAAAACTGGTCGTCTTTTCCGTGCGCGATATGGAAGACGACCTGAAGCCGGTTGCGATGTACATCATCACGCACCACATTTGGAATGCCGTGCGCAAAGAGTTGCGCAAGCGCCTCCTCGTGATCGATGAGGCGTGGTGGATGATGCGCTCGGAAGATACCGCGTCGTTTCTCTTTGGTATCGCCAAACGTGGCCGCAAATACTATCTTGGTATTTCAACGATCACGCAGGACGTCTCAGACTTTTTGAACTCTCCCTACGGCATACCAATGATCACCAACTCGTCGATTCAGATGTTGCTCCGCCAGTCGCCAACGTCGGTTGATTTGGTGCAACAAACCTTTAAACTTTCCGACGAAGAAAAATATCTGCTGCTCGAAAGTGACGTGGGGGAGGGGATCTTTTTTGCGGGGCTCAAACACGTCGCGATCAAGGTGATCGCCTCCTACACCGAAGACCAGATCATCACCTCGGATCCGTCGCAGATTCTCGCCGCCCGCAAGGCCAAAGAAGATTTGGCCGATCAGGAGACGGCAAAGACTGCCGCAATCGCCGTGCAGGCGGCACCACACTCGGCTGGCGCGGAGACATCCATCGGACCGCCCACGACCCTAACCGCTCCGACCCCAAAGCCAGTCGCGCCACCAACACCGGCACCTGCCCCCGCGCCGACACCCGCAAGCGCCCCCACACCCCCTACACCTTCGTCATGAAAAAGCTTGTCTTGCTTGCCGCGCTCTTGAGTACTCTTGGCGCCGGAGTCGCGCAGGCGCAGCTGATTCCCGACATCAGCACCTACATCGCAAACGCGGCGGGGCAGAGCGCTTCCGTCGGCCCGGCTTCGCGCATCGATCTTTTGTACGATACCGATTCGTACACGCCGCCGTTTTATCGCGGCCGTGCGCTCGCCTCGGCTGGCACAATCATGCACTTCACCGCCATTCCGCATTTTGCGGGCGCGGGCGGCGCGGCGATTCCCACTAGCTCGATCACGTTCACTTGGAAAATCGACGGCCGCGTCGAGGGCGAGGTGTCGGGGAAGGGAGCGGCATCGGTTGCACTGCCATCGCCCACGCTCTATGGTCGCAATACGATCGAGGTGGATGCGAACGCGGGAGGTGGTGTGTATGGTTCTGCATCGATAACGATCGCAGCGCTCGATCCCGAACCGATGTTGTACGAAGATCACCCGCTCTACGGCATCGAGTATTACAATGCGCTCGGCACGCAAACAACAGTGCCCGATATTGAGATGACGTTCGCCGCGATTCCGTTTTTTGCACAGGCGGGCAGCGCGAGCGACGCATCGCTGACCTATCAATGGAGCGTAAACGGACAAACCGTCGCCGCGACAAGTTCGAATGAAAACGAAATCACTATCAACGCCAGCAATTCAAATGGCCTCGCCGCACTCGCGGTCAGCCTCAGCTCCCGGGTAAACGCATTCCTCGCCGGGCACGGCACTTGGAACATTCTGTTTTCTCGTGCCGGACAATAATCAACTATGATTTCAAAACGCACACTCTTTTATGTCGCATCAATCACGGTCATCGTGCTCTTGGGCGCGCTCACGGGTTTTTATCTCTTCTTGCATGGACAAACCGCCGCAACAAATTCAGAGAACGCCGCGCGTGGATTAAACAGTGAGTCGCCGATTTTTGCCAACGACACCGGTTCGACGGCAAACTTTAGCTCGGGAGCGCTTAGTCAGCCGACTGCAGCCACGAGCTCCGCGCCGATGCAGCGTTTGTGGCATGTTGATGGTTCACCAGTTGCTGGTATGGCCTTCGCCACAAGCAGCGCGAGCCTCGCGGCGAGCACCAGCGCGCCGAGCCTCTACTACGCGCAGCGTGCGAGCGGCTATCTC
>DATMZK010000090.1:0-15758 GCA_035560295.1 Minisyncoccota bacterium
GAGCTCGGATAAGACGAGTTCGTGTAGTCAGGAGTGTACGTATTGGTGTAATCCGGAGCGTACGTGTTGGTGTAGTCGGGGGCGTAGGTGTTGGTGTAGTCCGGGACATACGTGTTCGTGTAGTCCGGAACATCGTATCCGCCGCCAACTTCGCCGGGGCTAAAAACATCGTAGCCACCGTTGTATTCCTGCGCATGAGCCGTAGTGGCAAATGCACCCACAAACAATGCGAACGCTACCGCGACCACGGACAGAGCTTGGAACGTATTTTTTGCAGATGCATTTGTCATATATTTTTATCTTTACCTTAAAACCTATTAAATAAGCCAATAAACTACTAAGTAATGCCTATTATAATCTATTTTTTACACTTGTCAAGTCCCTCTTTTCTGACCGCCAGGTAGTGAGGAGGCGGCCAGTTACCACTGGCTCGCCTCCCTCTTTTTGTGCCGATGTGCCGCATGATGTTGCGGCATGTCGAATTTCGGACCCTTGGGCGGAACGAAGCCCGGATCCTGGCACGTAACGACGCGGTGCTTGCACAGCTCGGCGGGCCCAGCCTCGAGAGACTGCTCCTCGGCCTTCGCTTGACGGGCGCATACGCTCATATCGCGGTTGTCGTAATGGCCAACCGCGTATTTGCAGGATGCTACCTCGGGAAAGTCGAGCGGCAGAACGAGCCGACCGCAGGGCGGAGCCCCCGTCATGAAAGCCCGGCCACCTCCTTTGATTGGTGCCAAGATGTCGCCCTGTTCGTTGGCCTCGGCGATCCAGTTGTGTGGTCCGCTAGGTGTGATGCACTCAGCTTGCGCTGCGCTCATCCCACCGAAAATTGCAAAGATCAGAATAACGAGCGCACGCATTGGCTTACTCCTTACGCGTTGTCTCATTTGCCTTACGAATGAATCGCTAAGGCTCGGCTGTACACTAAACGCTAGTGTGCAATCGAGCAATAATGAAAATGGGTGACCAGAGACCGAACGGAAAAATCCATTCAGTCTCTGGCCGAAGTCTCGCAACTTTTTACATCTTGCCGCGTTCCACATGTCCGCCAGCGGCGCGACACGTGTTGGGGTTGTCCCAAACGACGCGGCTATTGAGTCCGAGCTGGCGACGCTTTTCCGCCTGCTCTTCGCACTCGCGCTGCTGTCGGGCGCGGTGCGCACTCAGATCCTCGTCCGGCCGCCGATAGTCGCCCGCCGGTTCGGATGGTTGACCGGGGTAGGTCTGGTACTGCACGGGCAGCGGCGGCGCGGGATACCACGTCACCTGCTGGCAGGTAACGGAGTTCCAGACCCAGCGGCGGTAGTGGTTATGCCAGACCCAGCAATTTGCGGTGATCGGGGTGTGCAGCGATTGCGGCTGGACCTGCTGCCGCGGGTACTGCGTCGGCTGGACTTGCTGTCCGGCCGGCCGCTCGTTGCGCGGATAGAGCATCCCATACGTGGGATGCGCCACCCCGCCCGGCGCATTGTTGTCGGACGGTTGGAACGGGAACGGACTGTAGCAGTCCGCCGCCCCGGTATCCGGCTGACAGGCGCGAGCGTCGGTGATCGAGCAGCCGAGAACGATCGTCGCGGCGGCGAGGGCGTAACCGAGGTGTTGCCGAAGAGTCATGGTGTCCTCCAAAGCTGGCCTCATAGGCCGGGTTGCGAGAAAGAAAAATCAGTCTCAAAGATCAGTCCCCTTTTGTTTAGCATTTTTCAAGGGGTCGGCACAACTCAATCTGAAAAGCGATTGAAACGTATCGACCGATTGCAAAGAAATCGTGAACTGGCGAGCGGGGCAAAAAGCCAAGCGCTCGCCGTTCACAGAGGAGGGTTAGTCGCCCTTGAACTGGTTATGGTCGATCGCGTACACCTGAATACGCTCGTGCGCAGCCACATACTGCTGCGCGACCGGCTTCAACTCATGCAGGGCGACGTGCCCGCAGAAGCCGATCAGCCCGAGCACGCCGAGCACGATCACGGCGGCGCTCGGTGAAATGCCGACGTGGTATTTTGCCGGCTTGATGTGCACTGGCGCGCTCATCAAGACGACACCGCCTCGTCGACTGCCCGAGCGAGCGGAAGCATCAAGATACGCCGCGTCGCCGTGTGGGATCAGTTCATTGGCCATTTGCCAATCCTCCAAAAGTTTCAATAAGAGCGCGCTTGCCCTGCGATCGAGAGATCACAAGGTTCGCTTAAACGAAATTATATCACCCCGTGGCCTTTTGTCAAGTATAAAATAGCCTGCAACAGAGCCATAAAATAGAGAAACGGCCCTGGGTACCTAGACCAGAGCCGTTTTGTTGAAATCCGAATGATCGATTGCCCGCTAGCCGCGCTGCACCGTCATGAACGGAACACGCTCGCGCCGCATTGTTTCGAGCACGTGCTCGGCCGAATCGCTCGCCCACGGGAAGACACAGTGCACCACGACCGGCGATTGCCCCGCGACTTCCGGCGGAATCACAATCGTCTCGGAATGTGAGACGTTCGTAGGTTTTTTCTTCTTCTGCGCGTGGATCCAGGTAACATCCAGCCATGAAAAAAGCGCCGGGGCCACGAGATTGACGGCCACGCCTGGGCGCATCAGCAAATGCAAAATTGCCCTTGCATCCTGTCCCGTGTTGATGATTTCGCGAATCGCCTCGAAAACAACGTATCCCAACGTGAGATTCAGCGAGGCCAACGCAACCCAAGA
Source organism: Minisyncoccota bacterium (assembly GCA_035560295.1). GTDB lineage: Bacteria > Patescibacteriota > Minisyncoccia > Phycocordibacterales > UBA2100 > UBA10103. The sequence goes on from DATMZK010000090.1 coordinate 2,689, forward strand.
CACGATCGTGTCGGCGTGGAAGAGGAACGCATTCGTTCGACCCACGCCCGAAAGCGAATTGGTTATGATGTACGGATAGACAATGTACTCGATGTTGGTGACGAACATCACGACATCGGGCGATACGCCCGAAAGGTCGAGGGTCACCGCGTAGTTCAGCGGCACCGCGAGGGCGACGGCAAGAGCCGAAACCACCGCGAGAATCGTCATGATAAAGGCCATTCTTTTCCTCCTGCTCAAACCGCTGTTGACGGTCAGCTAGCGCAATCGCCGTGCTGAACACTGCAAATATAGTACGAAATAATTCTTATGTTGTCAACTACACCTCAGGCAATCCGTCGATTTGTTTGCGGTACGGTGCAAGATCAGCATCAGACATTTTTTCTACCTCCTCTCGCAGTTGCAGGCCTTGATCGATTGCTGCAGTTCCCTCTTCTTGAATGGCCATAATGGTTTTCAGCTCCTGCGTTTCAGCGCGAATGGAGTCGATCATGACGGCTCCCAAAATTTGATTCTGCACATCGACGGGCAAACGCGGAAAGTTGAGATCGATGAAGCGGCGCACGTCGTGTTCAGTGCCGCTGCGCGAGACGCTCGCGAGCCTGTCGTAGAAATTTTGAAGCTCTTGTGGGCTCATCGTTTCGCTGTCCATGTGATTGATCATATCATTTCAAAAATTGCTCAGATGCTTTCTTCCAATTCTTTCCAATGAGCAAATTTACGATCCACGCGAATAAGCCGCCACGTGCTTTTTGTTCTTGCACGACGCGCTCGCCCAATTGATCAATTTGCTCCTGGCGATATTCGCGCGAACGTGTCTTCCACTCGGGATCTTTTTCCACAATCTCTTTACGGATTCTTTGCGCAAAGGTTGTCTCTTGCCCGCGCTCTGCTGTTTGCATCTCGGTAAAGCTAGTCGGGCCCGCGTCCAATGCCGTAGGGGTGCGGCGATGCTCGAGCGCGTCCTGCGTCACTGCGTGAATGATATCGGACGATTCGAGCGTGTCGCCCATATAGGTAGCGATGGCATGCAAACTACCGTCGAGTCGATCGAGCATGCGTGTGCGCGGATTGAGCGGTCGATTGAGCGTGTTGCTGACTCCGGCAATTGCGCGCTTCAGAATATTTGGGTTCTCAGCCGTCACGCCCCATTGCGGCGTGATCTCCAACGCCTTGGTCAATTCTTTTTCAGCAAGATGTTTGGAGGTGCCCCACACATGCAACTTGCCTCCGGTGATCAAATCCATCGCGCGTCGCGCCTTGCCAGCGCGATCGTGAATGTGCTTTTCGAGCCATTCTTTTGTCTTTGCTTCATTTTCGTCGCCACCTAGTTGCATTGCCCTGCCGTAATCCACACGACTGAATCCGAGACGTTCTGCTTGAGCGCCGATTTTTTTGTCCCATGTTTTATAACGCCGCGTATTGCGCGTTTCTTTCAGATCTTTCACTGCATCCACAAGGCCATCGAGCGCCGCTCGGTCTGTGGCTGCCATCATATAGAGAACATCTTTTGCGCGCTCTTCTGCATGCGGACCTTCGAGAAATTGCTCGAGGCGATGCATCTCGGGATGATGTTTGGCAAGGAGCGCGAGGGTGTCGGGGTTGGCGATGTCGGGTGCGGCTTCTTTTGCGCGATGCATGGCGCGAGAATATTCGCGGCTCGCGTAGTCGAGAAACGCCCGGTCCTCTGCAGTGGTTGAACGCGAAGCAAATCTTGCAAGCATCGCTTCTTTGTCTATGCTGCCCGGCCCGATGCTTTCGACCATCTTCCGGAAATATTTCTGATCAAACGAATTGCCTAAAATAGTCTCAAGTTTCTGTATCGGAACACCAACATACCTGCGCTCGTCGATCTCCCACGAAACTTTCGGGGTCGCTTTCTCCTTACCTCCGCCCTGCCCTTCCATTACATCGCCGGGCTGAGGACCGCGCCTGCCACCGCCACCTTCCGGCGTAGCTGTGCCGCGCGGCGGCTCTTCGCCACCACCATTACCGCCGCCAGCGGCACCTGCTGCTGCCCGCTCGGGTGTTCGCTCAGGTGTGCGCTCGGGCAGTATTACTGGGCGAGGATCGCGCAGCCGGTCTTCGGGCTTCGCATCTGGGCGATCTGCACGTTCTTTGTATTGGCGACGAAGATCAACGACTTCTTCTTTGGTGAATGTCTCTTCTTCGGGCAAATCCGTGTGTCGGTAAAAATCAACGACAAACGGAAACACACCTGGCTTGTAGTGTGGAATGAATTTGTTCGGCCCGAGAAGTGGCAAATCGCGAATAGGCTCAGCCTCCGCGCCGCCATCGCCTGTACCGCCACCCGTCGCTTCGGCAGTCGCACCACCTCCGGCAGGCACGACTGTTTCTGGAGCAGCGGCGCCGCCCGAAGCTCCCGCCGCTTCGGCATCGAGTTCTGCATTTAAATCTTTTAGGCTGCCGGCACCTTCCACCTTTCTACGAGCGGGGTCGCGCATAATTGCGCTCAGCTCTAATTCTTCGTCACCTGTGAGAGGTCTCAAAACGACTCCGCGGTAAACGATCGTACCAGGTCTAGTTGCTGGATCAGCGGTAGGATCGATCAGGTAATCACCACCTTCGTCAGAAGCAGGTAATTTACCCGGCATAAACGTAAAAAAACGTTTTGGACCCACGGCTGGTATCTTTTCGGGAGCGGCGGGATCGATCGTTTCTTCAAATTCGTGCGTGTGAGGCGGTACATTATCTACGAGCTCCTCAGACGAACGACGATCGTCTTTATGCGCCTCCCGTTTCTCAATACCGCCTTCCATGGCCATTGGATGAAGAATACCATGTGAGTAAAAAATTCAAGACCATTGTTGTGCAATAAAAAAAGGGGACGCGAGGTCCCCTTTTGAAAAATGTGCTTTGATACAGCCCGTGTGGCGCTCGACTACTCCCCTTCCTCGTAGTTCGCCGGCGCCTTGATGACCTGCAGCGTTTTTTCACGCCGCTTGGCCAGCCTTGCGGCCTCTTCGATTTCGGCCAGGTATTCGACGTCGGCCGCGGCGAGGTCCATGAACTTCTTCTGCCACTTCGCGCTGCCGGTCACGTCGTATTCCTGCCAGCCCTCGTTCGTCAACTCGACGATCTTGAGCGAGCCGTCGACCTGACCCACCAGAATGGGTCCCCCGATCTTCACCTCGACCATGGTCTCGCGCGTTTTGGGTACGCCGACCAGGCCTCGAATCCGACCGAAGCGCTCATCCGTGACGACGCGGGAGGCGTTCTCGACATTGACGTCGATTCCCTCGCCGACCACGTCCGCAGCGTCCCGAGTGATCGGGAACACGCCGTGGTAGCGCAAATGCTTCTTTTCGGAAAGGATTTGCATCATGTCCTGCATGGTGCCTCCCTTTCCGGAAATCAGCAGGCCGGTCGTAAAGATGCGGACCGCGACGCCCTTCTTCTGCTGACGAACCAGCTTCGTGATCTCTCCGGTGTCGTCGACATCGGCGCGATACAGCCGATCGTCTTCGCCCGGGATCGGGCGGTTTTTGGCGTCCGTCGATATCGGAATCGCGGCGGGCTTACGGCCGCGCCGACCGCTGTTGAGCGGACCGAGCAACGTGCTGATCGCCTGCTCACCGTCTTGATCGACGGTGTGGAACAGGTTGAAGCCATTGAGATGCTTCCAATGACTCGGCACCTTGTTGGCCCGCTGCAGCTTCCGCAGCAGACGTTCGTTGTCGCGAGTAAGCGCAAAAGTATCGGCCATCGGATCCCCCGTTGGCTAGTGCTGGGCAGGATTGCCCCTCGGCTATTGTCCGCTACGATACTATCACATTTAATGAAAATGTCAAGTTTTGGCTTAAAACCTAGATAAAAAACAAAAAGGCGCCATGCTCACGGCACGGCGCCCCTAGATAAGAACTTATACGCTCTTCACGACATCAGTGTGACGCCGCCGAACCCGAAGTGCTGTATTCGGCCCGCGGCGGGATCGTAGTCAAGACCAGCGTGATTTTTGTGTTGACCGTCAGATCGTAGAGCGTGGGGATCAGCCCCGAGAAGAAGATGTACCAGCCGCATTCGCTGTAACTTAAGCCGAACACGAGCCAGCCCATCCAATTGAAGAAGTTGAGCACCACCCACATCAACAGGATCATGCTGAGTGAGACGCCCGGCCAGATCGAATTGAGAAGATCCTTCCTGGCGTCGTCCACATGCACCACCGGGTACGCGAGCGGTTCTTTGCCCTGGTACCAGAGATAGATGAACGCGGTCGTTAGACACCAGAACAGGGTGCCGCGGAGCAGCAGTGGTTTTGAGACGAGACCATAATTGGAAAGCACCGCCGCAATTGCGATAGCAATCGGGAGCGCGAGGGCATAGATTCGGGACGACCATACGCCCCAGGTAATGTAATGCCGCCGAGCCCGCTCGCTTTCGTGATCGCGCATCCATTCGAGAAAACGCCACATGTGATGGAGGCGCTGCCGATGCGGACCGTTTTCTCCGACAGGCTGCGGAGGCGCGTAGATCCTATGCCTGATCCCGCGATAGAGCCCATAGGCCGCGACCACAAACGAGAGGACGTGCCCGATCAAAATAAGCACGAGCACCAGGCCCTGCCACATCACCCCAACCCACGTGCTGATATTGTTGATCACGTGTGGAATGAAGAGGGTGACGTCAAACAGTAAGACGGCAACCCAGAACACACAGAGAAGCACCCACTTCCACATGACCGACTCCTACACGAAGACAAAGAGCAATCCACGATCACTCTTTGTGAATGATGGTGATTGCTTTGATTATGCGGTAAATATACCGCAAAGTCAAACGGCTCTTTTTCTTACTCTGTCCCCACAAACGTTGCGGTCAGAATGAATCGCGCGCTTTTGCCGGTGAGGGTGTCGCACGTAACGAGGGTGAGTTTTTTGCCAGAGCCAACAAGCGGAATCGTGACACCGTCGTTGGTGTCGGCTTTTACAACCGAATCGACACTGTACAAATATTTTTTGCCGTCGCTGCCGCTCAGGGTCACGATCTCGCCCTGTTTGATGTTGGGCAATTGATTGAACGCTTGGAACATCGGATTGTGCACGATTGGCAAGTGCGACGAGTGCGCAAAGATGACAACGTTGCCGTCAACGCCGAGCGTTGCAGAATTTTCGTATCGCGCCGGACCGTACTTGAGGAGATTGTCGAGCGTGTCGACGTCGAGCGTGGTCGGATTTTGCACCGGCAAGTCAACGCCGACGCTGGAGATAGCGATGTGTGTCGGAACGATGACGACGGTCGGCTTTGCAACGGCCGATGCATCGGCAGTGACGCCGAGCTGCGGCAAAGAAGAAAGCGCGACAGAATCAGAGGGCGACGAACCATCGATGTAATCGGGCACGAGGCCAACAGAATCCGCCGCAGAAAGCGACATGAAGAATATGACGATTGTTGCCGCCATAAATACTGCCACCGGTGGTCGCTTCCCTTGCGCCTGTGTGCGCTTTGTCATAGAGCTATAGTACACTATAAAAGAGCAATTGTCAAGGTACGCCCTAGAGCCGTACCTCTACCCGTTTGCGGCGAATCGGCCACATACGACTATACAGTCCGAGCGCCCCGCCTTTGTAATAGAGGATGAGATAGGCGCCGGAACTTGCCGCCAAGACCATACCGAGCCAGTAGAGGAAATCGCCGAGCGGACCGACGTCAAACCCGGTGTACGGAATTTGTTGGAGCGTAATTGACGGCTGATAGGTTGGATACGAAGTCGGCACCGGCTGATACTGCGGCTGCGGATAGTATGCCGTTGGCGCAGGCTGATACGGATACGATGGATAGTAGTTTGGCGCGATCTGTTGTGGATACACATACGGAATGGGCTGCGCGAAAGTTGAAACCGTTTGCGGCAAGCCATTGAAGACCGGCGAGACCGTAATGGTAGGGTTGAAGGTATTCGTTGGATTGAATGTGTTTGTCGGATTGAACGTGTTGGTGTTGTTGCCGCCGGTATTGGTGTTGGTGACGGTCGAGTTGCCGCTATTGCTTACCGTGTTGGCGTTGTTGCTGGTATTGGTGTTGTTATTTGTGTTGGTGATGTTGTTGGTGCTAGCTGGTGGAGGTGTTGGTGTCGGTGTGGGCGTAGGTGGAGCGGGCGGCGTTACGATCAACGTCGCACTGCACTGCACCGTGCCGCCGGGACCCGTGAATGTACCGACAGAAGTAAATGTTTGTGCACTGTGCGCTCCCGATATGCTCCCGTTTGCTGGGAAGGTTCCGTTCCATGGACTGATCGTCACACTCGTAACTCCTGTTGAGCTCCAAGCGAGCGTCGCGTTTTCGTTGGGGCCGACAGTGGCGGGAGTGAAGAACATCATGCAGGTAGGGGCGCCCGGGGTCGGTGGCGGCGGGAGCGGAGGAGGCGGCGATGCGGTCACGGTGAGTGTCGCACTGCATTGCACCGTTCCACCTGGACCGGTAAATGTGGCGACGGATGTAAGTGTTTGCGCACTATGCGCTCCCGATATGCTGCCGTTTGCGGGAAAGGTGTCGGTCCATGGTGTGATCATCACGCTCGTGGCATTTGAGGAACTCCAGCTGAGGGTTGAGGGTTGATTGACGCCGACCGTGGAAGGAGAAAATTGCATCTGACACACCGGCAGTGGCGTGGGCGAGGGGGTCGGTGGTGGCGGAGGCGGTGGAGTCGGGGTGGGTGTTCGGCGTTGAATGATGGTAAGCGTCGCGCTGCACTGCACCGTGCCGCCCGGACCGGAGAACGTGCCAAACACCGTCATGGTTTGCCCGCTATGCGCATCGGACATCGAGCCACTCGCGGCAAGCGCTCCCCACGGTGAAATATTTACGCTCGTTACGTTACTCGAACTCCAACTGAAAGTGACGTTTTGATTCGGGAGCGCAACGGCAGGACTAAACGACATCGCGCAGGTTGGAGCGGGCACGAAAGATGCAGGAACAAAAGGCGACGCTGCCGCCGCAACAAAAGAAGTGCTGTCTTGTCCGCCGCTGCTTGTATCAGCACTGCCGCCGACGTCGGCTCCCCCGCCGCAACAACCGGTGTCGGAGCCACCCACATCTCCTCCCGTATCAGTTCCCGTGTCGGCGCCAGTATCTCCCGTGCTGCCGGTATCTGCGCCGCCGGTGTCTCCGCTTGCGCCGGTATCGGAGCCGCAGCAGCCGCTGTCGGAGCCGCCGACATCACCGCCCGTGTCACCACCGGCGCCACCGTCGCCCCCATCGCCTCCATCACCGCCATCGGCATGAGCAATGTGCATGGTAACGAAACCGAGAAGTCCCGAGCGCTCGCGCTGCGCCGAAACGGAAAATGGCGTGAATTGTAATATCAAAAACATTGCAGCAAAAAGTCCTACGCAGAAATACAGCAGCCAGTATTTTCTGAACAATCGGTGGATCGGTGTCATACGAAATAAAAATAATGAATAACGAAAGAGAATGCGCAGTGGACGGCGTGTATGCCGCCCACTGCAAGTGGAGTTTCCTGCGGTACGCAGAATCAAAGCACGCGCGCGTAGTAGAGGGGCGCACGCACGCCGGGATCTGGGTAGCCGGTCGCGAGGATATGCTGGAGCTCTGCGCCCTTCAGATATCCGGAGTTGCCAAACGCGTCGCAGAAAACGATCGACACGGCGCCTTCGATCTTCGACAGCGCCTGACAAAAGTCGTCATCGGCGACGGTGATCTTGTGATCCCAAAAAAACGCTTGGGCAATTTGCGCCTTGACGATCGCGTCCGCCTTCGCTCGATTACGCACCTCCAATTCGTGCGGCGGTGGACGATAATCGAACGCAAGCGCGTACATGGCGATGTAACCGCCTTCGCGTCGCGTGAACGGCAGATGGCGACACGTATCGCTGTGCGGACGATTTGGACGTTCGAATCCGGAATGCACGTAGTCGCAGGGATTCATGCTTGGCGTGGTGCAGCCGTCATGTGCGAGTGCCGCGCGAGGAGCTACCAGCGCGCAGGATATGAAAAGAACAAACAAAAGAGTTGCAGTGAGACGCTGGGTCATCGGGCCTCCTTCTTTGCATCTGATAACGATGCGCTTGGAGTAGCATGCCTTGTTGTCATGAATGAATCATGAAGAGGCTCATGAAGTGCTCTTGCCAAATTACTTGACAAATGGTGTGATAATTATATACTAGCCCGCACTATGGCAGATGCGCCCGAGACGCTCCCGACAGCACCCGAAAGCCGGACGATGAACGTCGTTTCCAATACGCTCGCGATCATCGGTTTTATTATTTTGGCAATTATCATTGTGTGGGGCGCGCTGCACCTCATCAGTCTTTCGCGTTCATCGCTCTCGTCGCTCTTCGCCTCCCCTGCCCCCACGATCAGCGTGACAGCGCCGCAAAGCGCACTCTCCGGTCAGCCCGTACACATTTCGTGGAAGAATAGTTCGAGCGTTTCCGGCAGCTACGCCATTCTCTACGGATGCGTCGCGGGCTTTTCGTTTGGCACACCCAGTATGAATGGCGCAATGAACACCGTGCCGTGCGGCAAAGCGATCGGGGTCGGATCTTCGACTGCCGCTACCATGATGCCGGTGCTTTCTTCCAAAACGCCGCTCTCCGTTCCGGTGACCGTGATTTTCACGCCGAGCGCCGCGGGCAGCGCCCAAAGCGAGGGCAGCGTTTCGATTTCGGTCATGCCTTCGGGCGTCGCTCAAACGACGCAGCCCGCTGTCACTCCCAAACCGGTCACCAAACCCGCACCAAAACCCACCTACTCTTCCGGTTCGACTTCGGGCTCGAGTAATCTCGTTGCCCATGCGGCGAGCGGTCCGGCGGATCTTTCGGTCACGATCATTGCGGTTGGCTACATTGATCCGTCTTCGGGCGCACTTCTCACCAACCGCGCGCCGAACGCCTACGACACCACGGCCGTTGAGTTCGACATCGCCAACATCGGTGGCTCAACGAGCGGCAATTACTCGTTCCAAGCGCACTTGCCCACCGTCTCGGGTTACACCTACACCTCGCCGCTTCAAGTTTCGCTCCGCCCCGGCGCGCACGTCGTTTCCACCCTGCGCTTCACTGGGCTCTCTGCCGGTGGCGGCATGATCACCGTGATCGCCGATCCAAACGGCGCAGTCAACGACAGCAACCGCAGCAACAACGAAGCGGCGCAGAACGTGCAATAACATTGGATACTCAAAAAGCGGGCGCAGCGTCAGACGCTGCGCCCGCTTTTGTTTTGTGGCATACTCGCCCGAGTTGAGAAGGAGAAACGCAATGGTCGCACTTGTACCAAGACGCCGCACCACAGATCAACTATCGCCCATCGAGCGCAAGCGCAAGCGCTGGCAACATGAACGCAACGCTGCGGTCTTGCGCGAATATGTCGCTGCAGAAACCGATGAATCCGAGCGGTTCAGAGCCGTGAAAAGCTTTCTCGTCAGCGTCGGCGAAGACGGAGAACTCAAAAACCGACCGATCGGGGATATTTTGCAGGAGATGCGCTGGGCACAAAACCTACTGGAAAATTTCCTGCATCCGGTGCGCGATACGGCCGCCTTCGAAGAGGCGATTATGGAAAATGTCGATGTGTGTCGGGCCAACTCAAAGCCGCTGCTAAAAGACACATACAAAATGCGTCGCGCGCTCGCGAGAATGGCGGCGATGGAGACACTCTTTCGGGGACGGATTTCGGATGCGCTGGCCGAAACGGTCGTCGCGTTCGCGCTCGAAGTCGCACCGCTGATGGACGTGGCATACGACATCGAAATACCGCTGCGCGTCGCCGACCTGTTCGCCTTACGTCGACCGGAACCCGGACTTTCGCATGCGGAGCTTGCTAGTCTCCGCGCAAAGATGGTCTTCGACCGGCCATCGATGGCGTACGAAGTTTCGCGATTCATGGAGCGATCGCAGTGCTTGTGGCCCAAGAATACGCCGGCTTAAACTGCGCTGAGCCCCGGAGAATGTTTCTCCGGGGCTGTTTTTTATATATCGAGTGTCGCCTCGCGCGCGTGAGATTGGATGAACGATTTACGCGCGGGCACGTCGGTGCCCATGAGCATGTCGAAAATTTTGTCGGCTTCTTGCGCGTCTTCGATGTTCACCTGTAGGAGCACGCGCTTGGTTGGATCCATGGTCGTTTCCCACAATTCTTCGGCGTTCATTTCTCCCAATCCTTTGTATCGCTGCACCGAAATTTTCGGCACGCGTTTTTTGTTGCCTGTTTCCACCACTTCCTCTTCACTCTCTTCGGGCTCGCCCTCGGTTTCAGGTTCGAGCGGCACGTCGTCGCCTACCAATTTGATGCGCTCGACATCGGAATACGCATAAAACACTTCTTTCCCTCTACGAATTTTAAAAAGCGGTGGCTGCGCGATGTAGAGATAACCGCCGTCGATCACCGGACGGAAGTGACGGAAGAAAAGTGTGAGGAGCAGCGTGCGGATGTGCGCTCCGTCGACGTCGGCATCGGTTGCAATGATGATTTTGTGGTAACGCAATTTTGAGACGTCGAAAATATCGCCGATTGCGGTCCCGAGCGCGACGACGAGATTGCGGATTTGCTCTGAGGCGAGCATTTTGTCGAGACGCGCACGTTCGATGTTCAAAATCTTGCCACGCAGCGGCAGAATGGCCTGTGTGCGGCGATCGCGCCCCGTTTTTGCGGTGCCGCCTGCCGAATCTCCCTCCACGATAAAGAGTTCGCTTTCTTCTGCGCTCTTGGTTTGGCAGTCGGCCAATTTGCCCGGCAGTGTCATGCCGTCGAGCGCACCTTTGCGCAGAATGCTGTCTTTTGCGGCCTTGGCTGCTTTGCGCGCTTTCATTGCGAGCGCCGCTTTGCCGATGATGGCGCGGGCGTCGTCGGGATTTTCTTCGAGAAATGCCGCAAATGCTTCGCCAAACACGCTTTCGGTTGCGCCGCGCGCTTCCACTGAGCCGAGTTTACCTTTGGTTTGTCCTTCGAACTGAATTTCGGGCAATTTCACCGACACGACCGCCGTGAGACCTTCGAGCACATCGTCGCCCGTGAAGTTGTCGCTCTCCTTGCCACCCTTGTTGGCAGAATTTAGCGTGCGGGTAAGCGCCGTTTTGAATCCGGTTACGTGCATGCCTCCCTCGCTGGTGTAGATGTTGTTGGCAAATGCAGAGAGGTGCGAAGTGATGTCGTCGACATATTGCAGCGCCACCTCCACCTGCACACCGTCCTGCTCCTTTTCGACATAGAAAATATTTTTGTGCACGGGCGCCAGGTGTCGATTGGTGAACGACACGAGACTGCGTAAACCGCCTTCGAAATAAAACGTGTGCGACGGCGCCTCGATAGCTAGATCGCGCAGCCAAAATACCGACTCCGCGTCCACCTTGCCCGCGTTGCGCAAATCCATGATGGCGATTTTGAGCCCGCGCACCAAGTACGCCTGCTGGCGCATGTGAGAAACGATGGTGTCCCAGTTGAACGTGCGGTCGGGGAAAATTGCAGGATCGGGGCGGAAACGGATGATGGTGCCGTGCTCGTCGGAGCTGCCGATTTTTTTCACCTTCGCTACCGTTTTGCCGCCATCTTTGTATTCCTGCACATATTTGCCACCGTCGCGATGCACTTCGGCGCGCACCGCATCAGAAAGGCCGTTGACCACCGATGCGCCGACGCCGTGCAAACCGCCCGACACTTTGTATCCTTCGCCACCAAATTTTCCACCGGCGTGGAGGGTGGTCATGATCGTCTCGAGCGCGGAGACTTTTGTTTTTGGGTGGATGTCGACGGGAATGCCGCGACCGTTGTCGGCAACGCGTACGCTGCCGTCTGGGAGAAGCGCGACTTCGATGTCGTTGCAAAAGCCGCCCATCGCCTCATCGCGCGCATTATCAAAAATTTCCCAAATCAGGTGGTGCAAACCGGCCACTCCGGTGGTACCGATGTACATGCCCGGGCGTCTGCGCACCGCCTCGAGGCCTTCGAGCACCGTAATATCAGCTGCGTCGTACTTGCCCGTCGTAGTCTTGACGGAGTCGGGACTACCCTTTTTCTTCGTTATTTTGTCGGCCATATATGAAAAAATCCCGTCAAGTAAGTATACCTGAAGTGGGCTGTTTTGCTAGCAAAATAATCCCCAATTGGTGGCTCAGTAGAGGGCATTTTGCGAGACTTTGCTGTGGCAGTTTTAATTGACAATTTTATTATAATATGCTACAATCTTAATCTTGATCTTTCATAGGGGCTAGACGCTATGGGCTTACTGAAAACGGGCTTCTTCGCCGTACTGATCACGATCGTAACCATCATCGGTCTAAATCAGTTTGGGTACGACGTCGCTGTCGTGTCCAGGCACGAATATGCGCATGATCGCGTCTTCCCCTCCTGCAGCCAGATCGACGTTTCGGTCATCATGGGGGGAAGATACACGATCGTCACCGGCGATTTCGAGGATCGCATGGGCACGCCCTGGAGCCATCACACCGGCGGCTTCGTCGCGATGGCACGCCAACCGTACGGGCAAAACGACCCGATCGTCGAGGCCTTTCGTTGGGGCGAACGCATCCCAATTCCGGTGGACGCAGCGGCGGCAGTCGGAAACGACAACTTCTACGCTGCGGCCGAATGCGCGCGTCGAGCGCACCGTGACGGTCTCATCAATACCGACACCGCCGCGGCCGTCACCAACAATGGGCGGCGATAACACAAGGCGGACGAACTTCAGGCCGATCGGGAAACCGATCGGCCTTTTTACTTTTATCTAATCTCGAATCCTTTTGCCTTCAGAGCATTCGTGACGCTCTCCATACGCTCGTTGGCGTCAAAGTCGGTGAGCGTGCGGTCGAATGATTGGAAGATGAGGCGGAAGGCGTAGGAGACTTTTTCTCCCTTTTTGAATTCGTCGAATTTCTGTGGCTCTTCCACGAGCAGATCTCCCGCATGCGTTTGTATGATGCTCGCGATTTCTTCTGGCTTCGTACCCTCGGGCACCCAAAGCGCAATATCGCGCACGATGAACGGATATTTTGAGAATGGTTGGTAGCGTTCTGTTTTGGAAAGCGGCAAATCATCATATTTAACGGGAATGCTGCTTACGGGCAGTAGTTCCGTTTCGGTTGCATGCCACTTACTACTCATTG
>DATMZK010000091.1:0-4759 GCA_035560295.1 Minisyncoccota bacterium
TGTTTGTGGTTCTTTTTGCGATTGCCTACGTACTTTGCAATCGAATCATTGGTATGAATTTCGGCGCTGGCGCAGCGCCGTTTTCCAGCATCGCAATCGGTTTTGCAACGACTGCAATCGTTGTGGTGTTTTGGCTGCAAGTACCGGCGCTCTCCACCATTTGGCATTTCGGTCCCGCGGTAAGCTCGGTATTTGCAGCTCAATACGCGTTTTGGTGGCTTCTCGGAAGCTACGTCGTGCTCGCCGGATTGCGCTGAAGTTATTTGCTGATCGAATTCAGCGCGCCTCCTGATACATCGACAATTGAACCAGAGAAAAAGGGCGTTAGACTCGCGCCATCAGTGTCGCCGGTGGTTGTGAGGAAGACCGAGTGACCAGCCGTTGCAGTATTTCCGGCAGGAATGGCTCCGACAGGAAAGCCGTAGGTCAGACCCGTCAGTGAAATGTCGTCGGTATTGTCCAAAATATCGAATTCGATTGTTCGATTGGCAGCAGAGGGCAAAATATCTCCGCGCACCGCGATGTCTATCGTTTGTCCGCGCGGAATGACGATGGCAGGATCAAAAAACGAGACATATTCATTTGATGCATACGGACTTTGGGTTGCAGGGCTCGTCGTTGTTCCAATGACCGTCGCGAGATTAGCGATGTCGTCGCTTCCTGCAGAGCCCGACTGCGTCCAAATGATATTCGAAATACTCAAATCCTCGTGCGAGTCAGCTGTCATTCTGATTGCAGAAAACGTCACGCCCTTTTCATCGATGTAATGCCTGCTTTCGACGTTTGGATCCGCGGGTGAGAGTGTAAGATTTGCAACCCCAACGATCAACGAATTGTTTATGGTCTGCATTGGTCCTTGTAGTGGGAATGTACCGACCACGGGCGAGCTTGCAGAAATCGCAGTAACTTCGACCGCAGGCGCTTGCCCGTCGTAATCGGTAAGATCGCTATTGGTGCTCGCATACATATCAAACTCATGTGTGCTGTGCGCAGGGATTGTAAACGGATGATCAAACACGAGCTCGTGGTTGGAGTTCAGTGTCCGAATCGTGCCAATTTGGAGGCCAGCCTCGTCGTACAAACCAAAACTCGCGAACGCGCCGTCCGACCCGGCTCCGTCGCGCTGCATCGTCACACTATGTACCACCACGTCTTTACTGCCAGCCGTCAGATTCATAGAGAAAAAGAGTACTCCGGCTCCTGCAGGAGCAACCGAGGCGGTAGCGGAGTCGGAAAGAGAGGCAATCAGATTGTCCGTTGCGTCCGATTGCATTGCAGTCGAAGACGACGCGCCAGAGCAGAGCAAATGTAATTTTTTGCGCGTCGCAGGCCCCACCATTCCCGTCGGGGCAGTAAGGGCATTCGGAAGCAAAATATCCGCAGCGAATTTCTGTTGAAATGTCATCACTGCTTTCTTGGTCAACGAACCGAAGAGCGACGTCTCGTTCCCAGGAGAGCCCGGTCCTGCAACCGCTATCGGACTTGGCAGAAAGGCATTTAAAAATTGTTGGAGATGCAAGACATCACTGCCAGCGCTCCCAACCTTTAAATCGGTGTCCCAAACATAGGGGCAGGGTAGTGAAGACGCATTAGCTGCAACGGGGAAGAGCAAAGCAAAACCTACAAAAGCAAGCGAGAAACGCTGCATGGAAGAACTATAGCAAGAAACGCATTTCCCGAAGCAAGGCGGAAACTTCATGATTGTGAATTACCGCATACGCAGTCCATGCCTGGTGTTATACTACGGCTCAATGGCCGCGCACTTTGGCGAACATCTGACCATCGACGGGTACGACGGCAATCCGACCGTACTCAATGACAAAGCAGCAGTAAAAGGCTGCATCAAAGAGCTTTGCAAACTGCTCAAAATGCACCCGCTCGCGCGCGTCAAGATCGTTTCAGCTCCCGACAACCACATCAAGGATCCCGGTGGATGGAGTGCATTCCTGGTTATTGCGGAGAGTCACATTGCGATTCACACGTTTCCGCGAAGGCATTTTGTTAGTGCCGACATTTATACGTGCCAAAACGGCATCGATGTAGAATTTGTGATTGGTTTTTTCAGAAATAAATTTGAACTAAAAGAAGTTGAAACCCATTTCATCAAGCGAGGACTTCAATATCCCGAGCATAATAAATTCTGATGAGCACGTCCGAGCTGTTGGGAATCGCAGCGGGCGCCCTCGAGCTCCTTAGTTTGCCCATCTACGTTGGAACGATTCTACGTGGGAAAACGCGGCCAGATCGCGTGACATGGTGGATTCTTTCGCTCGTTTCTGCGATGGTTGCAGCCAGTTATTTTGCGGCGGGTGCTCGTCAAACAGTTTGGCTTCCAGCTTCGTTTGCTCTTTGCATGCTGATTGTGGCTGTACTCTCGCTTCGATACGGTGAGGGAGCCGCGCGCCTCAGTGCTATCGATACAATCTCGCTGCTTGGGGCGCTACTCAGCGCCGTCCTGTGGGTTATTGTGCAATCACCGCTCGTCGCGCTCCTCCTACTCGTGTTTACAGAATTCATCGGTCTCATCCCAACGATCCATAAAGCATATCGCCGACCGTGGACAGAAAGCACGTTACCCTGGGCAATCGGAAGCCTCGCGGCGTTTTTGAATGTGTTAGCAATTCCGCAATGGTCCTTTGCGATCGCGCTGTATCCTTTTTACATTTTTGCGACGAATTTGATCGTAACGGCATTTCTATTGCGAAAAAGAAACGTATGATTCCGCAGTTTCCCGAATTCAAAAAAGTTGAACTTTCGGATCGGACTGCAGTCGAAAGCCACACACACCCGTTTGAACCGTATTCCGACTTTAATTTCACCTCGCTCTATGCCTGGGACACGAGCGAGGAACGGATGATTTCCGAACTGCACGGCAATTTGGTGGTTCGATTCACTGATTACACGACTCACGAACCGTTTTTTTCTTTTTTGGGAACAAGCGAGGTCGAGCAAACCGCACGTACCTTGATTGAGCAGGGAAAAGCCGAGGGGATCGACGCCACGCTAAAGCTCGTGCCCGAAGTCGTAGCGCAGAGTATGAATGTGGCATCCTTGCAGGTGGAAGAGGATCGTGACAATTTCGATTATCTGTACGCCGTCTCCGATCTTGCAGCAATGAAGGGCGGCGCATACATCGAGCGGCGCGGCGCAGCAAACAAATTCGCAAATGCACATCCTGATGCGAGACTCGAAAGCATCGATCTTTCAAATCAGGTCGCGCAAGAAAAAATCTTCGCAGTGCTCGAGAAATGGGAGTCTAATAAGAAGACCGCGAAGAAAGACTACGAACTCGAGCATGAACGCCAGGCGATTCATCGCTTGTGCCAAACCGCAGCGGGTCACGATCTCATTGCGATGGCACTTTTTTCGGACGATGACATGCTCGCGTTCCGCATCGAGGAGATTTTGCCAAATCAATATTCCATGGGCCATTTTTTTAAAGCTGATACTTCGCATAAAGAAATCTATGCTTTTTTTATCAAAAAGATGGCCGAGCATATGGAAACACTCGGGGTGGCGCAATGTAATTTTGAGCAAGATCTCGGTGTGCCAGGTCTCCGCTCTTGGAAAATGAGTTATAAACCAAGTGGCTTTTTGCGCAAATATCGGGTGTCGCTCAAGTAGTATACTTTTGCCATGCACCGATTCACGAGCATTTTCAGCACTCCCACAGGCTTTTTTATTCTGCTACTCCTCTGCGTCTACTCGATCTGGTGGGCGCTCCTACCTTTCGCTGGCAATACAAACCTTTCAAACGCAACGCTCTTTTGGGGCGCGAGCTACCAGATCGTCGCGCTCTCCGGCGCCTTGTACGGACTTTTCTTGTCCAAACGGTGGGGAGGATTGCGCAGCATCGTTGGCCGCGCCATTTTGCTTTTCTCTCTTGGGTTACTGTTTCAGGTACTAGGCCAAAGTATTTCCACCTACTACGTGCTGCAAGGCGTCGGCGTGCCGTATCCTTCAATCGGCGATATTGGCTTTTTTGGAAGCATCATTTGGTATGCGGCGGGCGCCATACTGCTTGCGAAAGCCTCTGGCGCTCACATTTCGCTGCGTTCATACAGCGGCAGAATGCTCGCGCTCCTTCTGCCTATTCTTTTACTATCGATTTCCGCGTGGTTTTTCTTGCGCGATTACGTGTTTGACTGGTCGCAGCCGCTCGTCATTTTTCTCGATTTCGGCTACCCGCTCGGGCAAGCGTTTTATGTATCCATGGCCATTCTCGCGTTCTTTCTGTCACGCAAAACACTCGGCGGTTTGATGAAAATGCCCATGCTGTTTTTTATCGTCGCGCTCATCTGCCAATACATCGCCGACTTCACGTTTTTGTATATGTCGCACGCGGGCACGTATGTTGCCGGCGGCATCGACGACTACCTCTACCTCTTCAGCTACTTTTTGATGGCGACCAGTTTGGTACAGCTCGGCGTAGTGTTCGACCACATCAACCAGAGTTAAGGTATGCCGGTCTTGGATCAAGTCGCAGAAAAAATAATAGCGGAGCAGGCGCGGGTCATCGGCCCGCTTGCGTGGTCGGAGGCGCAGAAGGTTGCCGGACTGCAGGTGGGCGCAGATCATCGCGTCGCACTTCAAAATGGGGACCCGAGAGTCGTCATCGATAAATTGGTCGCCCAGTATGAGCGCCTTTTCGGTCGCGCTTCGCACGAAGTCTGCAAAGAGGCGGCGGCACCACTGATACGAGGACTCTCCGCAAGCGAAATACCTCTCAGTTTGGTAGCATAGCCTCATGGACCAACCA
>DATMZK010000092.1:0-4262 GCA_035560295.1 Minisyncoccota bacterium
AGGGCGATGCGGGCAGAGCCGGCGGCGGCGAGCAATTTATTGCGCTCGTTCCAAAAGGCGTCGTCTTTCGTACCGGATATACAGGTCGGCTGTACGGTGGCGCGAGTGCCCACTACTACATGTGGAACGGCGAGCAGTTCCTAGCGGCGACATGGGAGGATCGCACAAGAGCCGACTTGTTCTAGACGATAGATACAGTTCCGGTTGAGGGCCCGGATGAACAAAACCCTCACTGTCTCGGAATGCATGTTCCGACTGATGAGCTCAAAAGAGCGAAACAGGGTTTGGCAGCATACGCTTTGTTCGTTGAATAATTAGATGCGATTCCTCTTTTTGCGCTTCACTGATGGAGTGCAGAAAGAGGAATCGCATAAACGATTTCCGAATCGATGCAACGACATCGACATTGGATCCGAAAATCTAGCATCAGGTTACTCCTGAGCTACCAACTGAAAAAGTTGGCCTCATTGCCTCGACCGAAGTGGTCGGGGGGATCCAATGGAGCCGTAACATGCGTATCGTGAATCTGACCCAGCATGTCGCCACGCAAGACCAACAGGACGCCGGCGTATTTGAACCGACGGACAAGGCGGTCGTGCAGGCGCTGCTGACTTTCGAGCAGGTGCCCAGCGAGGACGAGCTTTTTCAGCGGGCTGAACGGCTCGCGTTCGAAATTGCACGTACGAGCGGAGCGGACGCTGCCATGATCGGCGGCGCACCGTATTTTATGGCACCTCTCGAGAGCCGCTTGCGGATGGCGGGCCTTACGCCGCTTTACTCGTTCACGCAACGGGAGGCGGTGGATATTCCGCAGGCGGATGGGTCGGTGAAGAAGTCACAGATCTTTAAGCACGTTGGCTGGGTGGAGGCCACCACGCGGCTGCAGTCATAGTTGGTAACAAGAGGGCAACGCGCTGCCCAATAGTTGTTCCTTAACCTGAAACTGATGCGCGGAATCAGTTTCCAACGAGGGCGAGATCCGGGAGGACTCGCCCTTTTACTTTGCTATATTTGTTCGATGCCGCGCCAAGAATTTGAAAAACTTATTGAAGCAGGGTTTGAGCAGCTGCCTGAATGGGTACGCAAGAAAATTTCGAACGTCGCGATTTTGGTTGAGGATGAGCCGTCCGACGAAGATCGAGAGGCGCAGGGACTGTCGCACGAAGAAACACTGCTCGGCCTCTACAAAGGCATCCCGCTTTCTGCGCGCGGCGAGAATTATGGTGTTGGTATGACGTTGCCCGATACGATAACTTTGTATCAGCTGCCCATCGAAGAAGCTGCTTTGGAGGATGGCATGCCCGTTGCGCAGGTGATTGCAGAAACTATTTGGCACGAATTTGCACATCATTTTGGGATCGACGAACACGACGTGCGCGAGCGAGAGCAGCGCCGCCATGGGGTATAATCGCGGCATGGCCACTCTTTCTGCACTCCTCAAAGAGCGAGGATATGTGTACCAATTTTCAGCACCAAAACTTCCCGAAATCACCGACGGCGAGCCGCGCACGTTTTATTTTGGCGTCGATCCTACCGCCGATTCGATGCACGTCGGGCAGTTGCAAGGTATTTTGGTGCTTCGGCGATTTATCGAAGCGGGCCACAAATTGATCATCATTGTGGGTGGCGGTACGGGCATGATCGGTGATCCCGGAGGCAAAAGCGAAGAGCGCAATCTGCTTTCGGATGAGACGGTGAGAAACAATGCTGAAGCGCTCCGCGCCCAATTTTCCAAATTGTTCGAAGGCGCACCGTTTGAAATGATCAACAATGCCGATTGGTTGCACGAGGCCAATCTGATGGAATTTTTACGCGATATTGGCAAGCACTTCACCGTCAACGAGATGATCAAGCGTGATACCGTGCGGCCGCGCATCGAAACTCCCGATAAGAGCATTTCATTTACCGAATTTTCGTACATGCTTCTGCAGGCGTACGACTACCTGCATCTGCACGAGAAGTACAACTGCACGCTTCAGGTGGGCGGGTCCGACCAATGGGGCAATATGATCTCCGGTGTCGATCTTATTCGACGCAAAACAGGCAAAACGGCGCATGTATTTTCGTGGCCGCTGCTGGTCAACAAATCTACCGGTAAAAAATTCGGCAAGAGCGAAAAGGGAACGGTCTGGCTCGACCCGGCCAAGACTTCTCCCTTTGAGTTTTACCAATTTTGGCTCAACACCGAAGACGATTTCGTGCAGGAATGTCTACTCAAAATGACGCTTGCTTCGAAACCGGAGATTGACGCTGTCATGGAGATGCATCGCCGCGATAAGATCGAGCGACACCCGCAAAAATTCCTCGCTCGCTCGGTGACGGCGCTCGTCCACGGAGAGGAGGAAGCAACGCAGGCAGAGACGCTCTCGGGCGTTTTATTCGGTGCGGTCTCCCTCGCTGAGCTCTCGGCATCTGCACGTCAGCAGCTCAAGGCGGCCGCACCTTCATGCGAAATTGCCGTCGGTTCGAATATTATTGATGTACTCGTGGGTAGCACGCTTGCGAGTTCGAAGAGGGAGGCGCGCCAATTCCTCTCCACCAAGGCGGTCAGTTTGAACGATACTACGATAGAGGACGCAACATATGTCCTCACTGCTGAAGATTTTCAACACGGACTCGCCCTACTGAAGCGCGGACGACGAAACGTCCGTGTTTTGGTGCAGCAGTAGAAACAAGATAGAGTAGTGTAATGGCGACCTTCGAGCTTCGGTCGGAATATACTCCCGCGGGCGACCAGCCGGCGGCGATTTCTGCCTTGGTGAAAGGTCTCGAAGAGGGCACGCGCGATCAGACACTATTAGGTGTGACCGGCTCAGGTAAGACCTTTACCGTCGCAAATGTAATAGAGCAGGTGCAACGACCAACGCTTGTCATCGCACACAACAAAACGCTTGCTGCGCAGCTCGCGAGCGAATATCGCGATTTTTTCCCCGATGCTGCGGTGCACTATTTCGTCTCGTATTACGACTTTTATCAGCCAGAGGCCTACATGGCGGTGACCGATACCTATATCGAAAAAGAGGCGCAAATCAACGAAGATATCGAGCGGTTGCGCCATGCTGCGACGCAGGCGCTGCTTACGCGAAAAGACGTGATCGTCGTCGCTTCCGTTTCCTGCATCTACGGTCTTGGTTCGCCAGTAGAATACGAAAAAGTAAATTTGAAGCTGAAAGTGGGTGAGCAAATGACCCGCGCGGCGCTGACACGCAAATTGATTGGCGTGTATTTTAAACGTGTCGCCGGCGATTTAAAGCCTGGCACGTTTCGTGCGCTTGGCGCTGCCATAGAGGTCATGCCGGCAAGCGAACGCGTGATCTATCGAATCGATCTCTCAGGAGGTAAAATCGCAAAGATCGAAGAAATCAACGCGATAACGCGCGCAATCGAGGGCACGCATGAGGCGACCTTTCTGTTTCCTGCTCGTCAATACGTGACGCCGACCGATGTCGTCGAAGCAGCGCTCGCCGATATCGAAACCGAGCTTGCTGAACAATTGAAAAAATTCAATGCGGCGGGCAAAGTGCTCGAAGCGGAGCGCATCAAGCGACGCACGAGGCAGGACATTGCCATGATCCGCGAATTTGGTTATTGCAATGGTATCGAAAATTATTCGCGGCATTTTGACCGTCGAAAAGCGGGCGAACCGCCTCACACGCTCATCAGTTATTTTCCAAAAGATTTCCTCACGGTGATCGACGAGTCGCACGTGACGGTGCCGCAAATCGGCGCCATGTATGCGGGCGATCGTGCGCGCAAACAATCGCTCGTGGAATATGGGTTTCGATTGCCGAGCGCGGTAGACAACCGCCCTCTCACGTTTGAAGAATTCGAAGCGCGCGTGGGCCAGACGCTCTATACGAGCGCAACGCCTGGCAAATACGAGCTGGAACGAAGCGGAGAGCCGATACAGCAAGTCATTCGCCCCACGGGCCTCGTGGATCCCGAAATCGTGCTGCGGCCGATCATCTCAAGCGGGGAATATCGCGGGCAGGTAAAAGATTTTATTGCCGAAGCAGAAGCCGTTACCAAGCGCGGGGCTCGTTCGCTCGTGACTGTGCTCACCAAAAAGATGGCCGAAGATTTGACCCAATTTTTGGTGGAGAAAGGTGTGCGGGCTCGATATATTCACAGCGATGTGAAAACCATCGAACGCATTGAAATACTAACCGATTTCCGAAAGGGCACATTCGACGTGCTCGTGGGCGTCAACTTGCTCCGCGAAGGCTTGGATTTGCCAGAGGTGGAACTCGTCGCGATTCTTG
>DATMZK010000093.1:0-4034 GCA_035560295.1 Minisyncoccota bacterium
TGCCAAAGGTAGTGTAGGAAAGCTGCTTGAGCGGATCGATACGCGTGTAATCGAATTGCGGCAAGTTTTGCGTTTCGATGGTAAACGGCCGCGCAGGCACGCCGTTCACGAGGAGCGCAACGACGGCGTTTCGGTTGGGCAAATTTTCGAGATCTTTCTGCGTGAAGGTCGGCGAAAATTGTTTTTCCAAAAATTCGGCGTCGGTGGTGCCGATGCGCATGGCAATTTTCGTGCCAACGTTGCCAATCACCGCGTCACGAATGTCTTCTTCGAGCTGCGCGATGAACTGGTGCGCGATCGTCAGCGAAAGTTTGTATTTACGCGCCTCGGAGAGAATGGTGGCGATACTGGGTGTTGCAAAGTTTTGGAATTCGTCGATGTACATATAAAACACGGGCAAATCGCCGCGCGTGTCGACGCGGGAAAACGCAGCCTGCAGGAATTTTGACACCAAAATGAGGCCGAGAAGCGAGGTATTTCGCTCCCCGAGGCGCCCTTTGGAAAGATTGGCGAGGAAAATCTTCTTGCCGTCCATGATGTCGCGGAAGTTGAACGCCGATTTCTCCTGCGAAATGATCGGACGCATGATGTCGTTGGTGAGGAAGACGTCGAATTTGCTGGTGATATACGGCGCAACGTTCTCAAGAGAGGGATCGCCCTGCGCTTGTTCGGCGATTTTGCGCCAAAATTGCACGATGATTGGGTTGTTGCACTTGCTGAGTTTGAGATTGCGGAATTGCGGATCGGCAAAGACGCGCGGAATTTCCACAAACGTACTGCCGCTGTCGGGATCCTCGACCACCAGCTGCACGGCATTGCGATAATACTGCTCAAACATCGGTCCGAAGGCCTCCGGCACATCGGCATAAAGTTTGCGGAAAATGCCGTACACTTCGTCGACGACGAACGTTTTCATTTCGGGCTTCGTGCGATCATATTCGAGCATGTTGAGCCCCATCGGCCGGTCGGTGTATGCCGGATCAAAGTAGATGACGTCGCCCGCACGCTCGGGCGGCACAGCGGCGAGCACGTCTTCGATGTCGTTGCCGTGCGGATCGATGAACGCGACACCCTCCCCGTTTTTGATGTCTTGAATGATCATGTTTTTGATCAAACCTGTTTTACCGGTGCCGGTTTGTCCGATCACGTAGCAGTGACGGAGACGATCGGCCGGCGCAAAATGCACGGGGGTTTCGTCGGCTCCATAGCGGTTGATGCCCACCGTGATGCCTTCTCCGCCCATTTCAACAGGCGCGGGCGCTTGTTTGGCAAAACTGCGCTTCAATTCGCGGGAGGTCGTGACGCGCTCTGCCGTGAAGTGGAAGATCGAAGTGACTTCGCCGAGCGAAAGCGGCATGGCGATAGACGTATCGAATTCTCGATACGTGAATTTTTGCAAGAATGCATGCATACCCCAGCTCCCCACTTGCGCAAACGCGAGGCCATTTCCTTTTGGATCATCGTATTGCGAAAACGGTGCCTCGAGATTTTCAAGGAGTTCCTGCGCGCGCTCGGCGGTGGGGGCGGAAGTCACGAGGCGGATGGACACCGGCGCGATGCGCGCCTTTAGTTTGCGGCCGATTTCTTCGGTGAGCAGTTGGTCGTTGGATTTGCGAAATTCGCGCTCTTTTTCCTCTTTGAAGGTCGCGGGCATAAAAACTTGCTTGGCGACCGTCTTCAGCGCCTCGCCAAATTCGGTTTCGGGCACGGCAATTGCTTGCGCGAGCGGCTTGCCCTTATCAACCTCGCGCAACACCTTTTTGTAATGCCTGTTGTAGCGCTCCCCTTCGCTCGTGACGCAGATTTGCATCGCCGCGCCCTCGCCATGCTTGGCGATCTTCGCAAACGCCGCGAGCAAAATGTTCATCGGATCGTGTTCAAACATCTCCGGCGTTTTGAGTGGCAGCACGGGAAACGTGGTTTGCGAGGCGTAGGCGGCCGCATGCGCCCCGTCGGGATTGAAAATGTTGTAGTCGCCGCGGCTCTCCGAGATGCGCGCGTTTGGAAAGACCGACGAAATCAGCCGCTCGGCGAGCTGCTTTTTGTTTTTGGGCACCGCCAAGTACAAAAACGCCGATTCGCTCCCCTCGGGCACGGCGATTTCGAGCGAGAATGCCTCCGGATGATCAATGAGCCCCATCAAACCCGAATAGAGTTGTTCCGAAGAGCTGAGCAGCTGTTCCAATTTGTATTGCGGCTGATCGGTGTCCTTTTCGCCATGCGCCTGCGGCTGCACTTCGTAGAGCACCATATTGAGGGCGCGTTTGACCGCCGCCGATGGCTCCATGCCGTGGTCGGGCAGCCCTTCTGCCACGTAGCGCACGAGCGCGCGGTGTACATCGTCTTCCAAATGCGGATTTTTGAGCCGAGCAGCGACCGATAGCGCGTTGCGGATGCCTTGCGACTCGACAATCTTCAAAATCCCATCTACCTGCTTGTCGTGCGTTTCCGGCTCGAGCTTGAGCACGTGATGAATGATGTCGTGCTCGGCAAGAATCACGTTCTCATGAAGAATCGTTGCAGCCGGGGTATTGCCGTATTCCTGCACCTCGCGACGCGCGATGCGATCGCTTTCGGTGCGATTTTTGGGCGCTTCAAGTTCCTGCTCCTTTTCACGCACGCGCTCTCGCAAATACGCGAGCTCCTCATGTGGAGATTTGAATTTTTCGGGAGTCGCCAAACGCGGCTTCTCCCCCACTGCTGCGCGCGGAGGCATCTAAGAATTATATCAGTAGAAAAAAGAAGAGCCGCCGAGTGGCCCGATTTCTCGGCGGACTCTCGGCGGCTATGGGGCGGGCTTCTGTTTGAGCGTTAGGATCACCGTTGTAGCACGGGTTGTGCCACCACCGTGATAAAACTTTGGACTTGTCTGCGGGATATTTTTGGTCACAAAGTTGACCGGCTGCAGACCCGACACCAATCCGGTACTATTGGCAATTTCGACGACAAAATTCACGGTGACGGTGGGTGGGATGTCGACAGCGACCAACGAGTCTCCTCGGCCCTGGGCGCTCACGATCTGGTCAAACAATTTTAGACCAAATTCTGCTGGATTATCTGACATTACCTTCTCCCTTCTTCAGCGTGCCCGCGGCACTGTAACACAAGTGTCATTAGAGTGCTTTCGCCCCGATATCCCTCCTTAGATACTTCCCTTCAAACTGGATTTTGTCCGCAGCGGCGTAGGCAGTGTCGAGTGCTTCTTTCAGTGTGGCGCCAATGGCGGTGACCGCTAGCACACGGCCGCCGTTGGTGAGAAGTGTTCCATTTTCTTGTTTCGTGCCTGCATGAAAGACAACGACGCCGGGAATTTTTTCTGCTTCCTCGATCCCCGTGATCGGCAAACCCTTTTTGTATTCGCCCGGATACCCGCCAGAGGCGAGCATGAGATTGACCGCAAACTTCGGGCTCCAAGAAGCACTCCACCCAACTAAAGCGCTATCTACGGCCGCATCGCACATATCTAAGAGATCAGTTTCCAAAAGCCGCATGTACGCCTCGCACTCCGGCGCCCCGAAGCGTGCATTAAATTCCAACACTTTTGGACCGTCTTTCGTCATTTTTAAACCCGGATAGAGAATTCCTTTGTATGGCGTGCCGCGTTTTGCGAGCGCTTCGAGAATAGGGCGCACGATTTTCTCGCCGATTTCGGTCATTTGTTCAGTTGTAACCCACGGCACGGGCGCAATCACACCCATGCCGCCGGTATTTGACCCCGTGTCGCCCTCTCCTACCTGCTTGTGATCTTGCGATGGCGGAAACAAAACAAAATCGGTGCCTGAGCAGAGGGCATGAATCGAAATTTCTTGTCCGTCCAAAAACTCTTCGATCACCACTTCGCTTCCTGAGGTGCCGAATTGTTTGTCGAGCATCATTTCTTTCAGTCCTTGCTCCACTTCTTCGATTGTGTTGCACACGTATACGCCTTTGCCGAGCGCGAGTCCGCTTGCTTTCACTACGATAGGCGCGCCTTTTTCGTGAACGTAGTTGAGCGCCTCTTTGTATTGCGTAAAGGTTTGAAAATCGGCGGTGGG
>DATMZK010000094.1:0-3579 GCA_035560295.1 Minisyncoccota bacterium
GAACTCGAACTCTTCGGGTGAGAGCCGCTTAGTGATCTCTTGTATCGCCACTTCCGCGCCCCCGATAAAGGGGCTGTACGTGAGGGAAAAAATCAAAATCCGCTTCATGAGTGTTTATCGTAGCCGTAATGTATATAAAAAGAAAGCGCTGTTGGTACAGCGCCTCCAAAGGCCAAGATGCCCAGTCCGACGATGACTACGAACACACCGGCCATCATGAAATATCTACTTATTTTTGACGGAACTGGGTCGTGCAGCGTGCACGCGTCCGGGTCCGGTAGCATCGAGCTTCCGACGCCGAACAATCCGGCACCGCCCAGTATTGTCAGCGACGCTACCATCAGTGCGAACATTCGCTCCTCCTGTGAGCTGTAAGCGGTCCCTATTATATCATATCTGATCTATTTGTCTATAGACAGAATACCCTTATTTTTCGGCCTTTGCCGAAGCTACGCAGGCCGCAAATCAACGCGATCGTGCAGTAACGCGTCTCCACAGATAAAGGGTGGCGAGCTGTACTCCGAGAAAAAGTGCGACAAAACCGACAATCGGCGGGCCAATGATGTACCAACCAGGATGGGCAACGGGATCGAGTCCGAAAAACGTAAGGATCGGCCACAGGAGTGTGCCGACATACGTGCAAAAGACTACGACCGCAGCAAGTGGGTCCACGACAATCCTCCAAAAAAGCGAGCGGCCACCACCATAACAGATTTGTCCCCGCGCGGCACCTCTCGTCAGCGCGCCTCCCCTTTTATCGAATCGATATATTCTTTTATCGTGTGTTCCGTTTTCCAGCCAAATTCTTTTTCGGCTTTCGTGGTGTCGACGATGGAGTCCATGCGATTGCCCGGGCGCTCGGGCAACATCGTGATGTTGTCGGTAAACATTTTGGCAATGTCGAGAATCGAGTAACTTTCTGGTGCGCCGAGACCGTATTCGTCGCCGTGTCCCTTCTCGCCCACCAACTGCAATCCGCGTGCGAGATCGTGCACATGTGTAAAATTTCTTTTTTGCGTGCCAGGCGCACGGACGGTGATCGGCTTGCCCGCTTTGTAGAGCATTTTGAAAATCCCGATGACGGTACCGTACTGCGTATCCGTCGCTTCGCGCGGACCGTACGCATTATAGAAATAGGTAATTGCATAGGGGAGCGAAAACCAATTGCCGTAGTTGCGCACGAGCTCGGTGTTGCTCGCCTTCATCCACGCGTAGGGCGATTGATCGCGGCCCATGCCGCCGTCGGCGAATTTTGTCGATGAGCCTGCGTAAACCAACTTGCAGCCTCGTTTGCGCCAATATTCAAGCACATAGTGCGTGCCCAGCACGTTGGACTGCCACACCAATTCCAAATCAGTAAAGCTTTGTTCGACGCGCGAATACTCGCCGAGGTGAAAAATAATCTTCGGATTTTCCTTGCCGAGCAATTGCTCGATGTCTTTGGTGTGTCCTTCGATGTATTCGGCGCCCGCGATGTGATTTTCTTTGTTGCCGATGAAATAGTTATCGAGTGAAATGACGCGATACGTGGGAAGCAAAAGCGAAATGAGCTCGGAGCCGATCATCCCCGCTCCGCCCGTCACCAGCACTGTCTCTTTTTCAGCCATTCTCGAAACGATACACCGGCTAGTCCTTTTGCTCAATGATGTCCCATTCGTGTTTTGCAGCTCCCCGCGAAACGATCAGCGCTCCGCCGCCGATGAGTGCGAGTGCAATTGCCCCGATCCACCACCACATTTTTCCGCCAGGGAGCGATAAGTGGAGCCCGCCAGCTGCTGCAAGTTGCGTCGACGACGCTGAAGCGGTGCCGGTTTCCGATTGAGTTGCGCCGTTGTCGATTGCTTCTGGCGTCTGTGCTTTCGTGTCGTCGGCGGATGCATCGCTCGTCGTTGCAAGTGGTGCCTCTACAATTTGTGAGGCGGTCGCGGTCGACGTTGCAACGGGCGCCACCGCCAACGGCGCGGCAGTTGTGGTACCGCCAACGCCGAGCGCAACGACACCATTTGGATATTCGAGGGACGAGTTCGGGCCCGACCTGAATTGCAATGTTTCGC
The DNA here is from genome assembly GCA_035560295.1 of Minisyncoccota bacterium. Taxonomy (GTDB): domain Bacteria; phylum Patescibacteriota; class Minisyncoccia; order Phycocordibacterales; family UBA2100; genus UBA10103. Next base: position 2,055 of record DATMZK010000094.1, read on the forward strand.
TGCCAATCTGCATCGTCTGGCCTGCAAGCACTTCCGAATGCGGCGGTAGCACAAACGTTTTCGAAAACATTCCCGCTTCTGCCTTCACCACCCAACCGGAGAGATCAAGATCGTGTCCAGCAAGATTGCGGATGGCAACGCCACCGTCGGCGAGTGCAGAAAAGGAGAGCGCCGCGGGTTCGGCAATCACCTGCATCGTGTCGGCCGCCGAAGAAACGCCGTTTGCAATCGAGAGTACGACAGCATAGCGTCCCGGATAATCAAAATGATGTAGCACCGAAGCGCCTTCGGCGGTGGTGCCGTCGCCAAAGTTCCACGAAAAACGCGTACTCGATGGATCGAGTGCGTTTTGATTTTTGTCGTATCCGCTTCCGTCGAATTGCGAGTCGGCTCCAACTATCACGGTGCGATCGGGACCCGCACTTGCGAACAAATTCGGCGTCGGCGGCGCCACATACGAAGGCACGGTCGTTACGGTGCTCGCGCCCGAAGTTTGCGTTGTCGAACTTGCATCTGTTTGGGAACCTGAACCGCCGGTATCTGCCGGTGCAACGTATGCAACGCTTGAATTGCTTGAGCCGGGCGTCGGAATGGCTGCGATCCATGAGCCGTCGGATTGCCGCTGCAACGACGTGCCATCGTCCGAGCCGCCCTGCGCGTTGGTGTACGTCACTTTATCAATCGTAACGGCTGTGCCGCTCGTTTGATCGATAAGCGAAATGCTTGCGCCGGTACTGCTGAGTGATATTGCAGATTTTACCGCGCTGTAAACGCCGCCCGCATATTCGCCAGAAATAAATTCGGTTGGATCGCTCGCAATGATGAGATAGCCGCCCGCCGGAACAACGAGCGAACCGCGCCCCGTGCCGCCAGATGGATCCGTGAGTGTATGCAATGCATTATTGCCCGAGCCATCTTGCACGCGCCAGGTTTTGCTTGCACTGCCGCCGACCATCGTCACGTCGGTGCTGCCTTGGTTGTACAACTCGATCCATTCACGCCCCGTGTTACTCCCCTGCGGGTTGTACATGATCTCGTTGATCACGACCTGCGCGCTCGCAAAAGCGGGCAGCAGAAAAAAGACGGCGCTACTGATTGCCGTCGCCGATAACACGCTCAAGCGTTTCGGCAGACACTTCCCCAGTGTCTCTGACCCCTTCATGAGGGACAGTATCGCGCATGGGTGGATTTTGAGGAGGGGGTTCCGGACGAGGTTGGGGATTGTGATGCGATGGAGCCGGTTCTGGCTTTCGTGCGGGCTGGGCTGGCGTGTGTGCCACGCGCTCACGCAATAAATCGGCAGGCGAGCGAATCGGCTGCGGTGTCGGCGATGGTGGAGGCGTTGGCGCTGCGGGTGCTGGCTCTGCATGCCAACCGGTTGCGGGCGCAGGTTCTGGAGCAACGCGTGCGGCGCTAATCGCGGCTCGGAGCGCATTTTTTGGATCTTCGTTTTTTGGCGCTTGGGCGGATGCTGGTGAAGCTACATATTGATCTCGTGGCCGCTCCTGTCGCGGTGCATCGTATC
>DATMZK010000095.1:0-3198 GCA_035560295.1 Minisyncoccota bacterium
GAAACAGCATGTGGCACGGCGGCAGCGCCATGTCGTGCAGTTCGCCCGGATTCCATGCCGATACGATGAGGCGGCGGTCGTAGGGGTTTGTTTTTAAACGCTCGATGAGATCGGCGATTTGGTCGATGGTGGTGCCATCGGCGCGCTTCCAATTGCGCCACTGGATGCCGTAGACGCGACCCAGGTCGCCCGGAAACTGCACTTTTGGCTTCCAGTAATCAGATTCCGCGTTGTCGGTCCAGATGGTGCGATCGCTGCCGTTCAGCGCTTTCAACTCCTCGTCGCTCGCGCGCTCTTTTCCTTTTGCGCCGAGAAACCAGAGGAGCTCGCTCTTCACGGCCTTGAACGCGAGTTTTTTGGTGGTGACCGCGGGAAAGCCGTCGTCCATATTGAAACGCATTTGGATCGCGAAGAGGGCGCGTGTCGCGCCGTTGCGCGTCTCCCGATCGTTTCCCTCGTCCATAATGCGGCGCAATATGTCGTTGTATGTTTTCATACGCTTACTTTCGTTTCTTTATATCACGGTCGAGGTAGAGTCGCGGCAGCATCTGCATGGGATTCCATTCTTTTTTGAGCTGCGCGACCGGCTTATTGCTCTGGTATTTGCCGTTGACGAAATAGCCGTCGGCGAGAATCGGACCTGTTTCAAAAAAGACGATCTGCGCGATGCGACGGCCGACCACGAGCGGAATGTAGTAGTGCGTGGAATTATTCGTGATCTCCATGGTCCAACGGTTGGTGTACCCCACGTCGCCCCACCCAGCGCATTTGCACACTTCGATAAAGCTGCGTCCGAGACTCGAGCGCGCTTTCATCATGGTCGTAATATGGTCGCGTCCGCCGATGAATTCCTGCGTGTGCCCAAGCACCGTTTCGCCCGGCGCGAGCAGAATGACACGATCGCTTGGTGCGATGTTGTTGAATGCAAAATCGTATTTTTTAAAAACTTCTTTTGCGGTTTGGGCTTTTCGCGGCTCCGTGCCCCAGACGCGTTCCACGTGCTGCTTGTCGTAAATATTGTAGACCTTTTCAAAATGCGGCGGCGCTTGCTCGACGAAAAAATATTCTCCGAGCGTCACGTCGTAGCTGGAGGTCGCCAAATTGTCGCGGCGGAATGGATCAATGATGATAGCGCCTTCCTCAATCGCTTCGAGTATTCTTCGATCCGAAAGCGCCATAGGGATAGTAGTGTACCACCCTGTATACTGTTGCAATAGTCCTGAATGGACGTTCTGCGGGGATTTTATGAAAATCCCCCACGCCAAATCGCGTGGGGGCATAATACAAGCCATATAGGGCGGAATTATTCTTTTTTGGCGGGCGGATATTCCACACCCGGGTGAAGGCCGAAGTGTAAAAGTACTGCCAGCATCAGTCTGACACTGGTGCTCCCGACATTTGTCATTCTACCTAATGTTTCCCGACGCCGACGCGCTACATCGCGAATCGTTATGATGGGCCGCGCAACCCATTCCCATCCGTTTGGCCCCGCTTCGAGTTCTTGATGGTTCGCGCAAGCGTTGAGCACGCGAGTCAACACCGTGCGCTTGTAGCCCAAGTGGTCACAACACAACTCTTCCGTGAAAATTGATCCGATGGGCGCATCGAGATCGATCGCGGGAATGGAGTCGTACAGACCGAGTGCTCCGGCCAAAACTTCTTGCAATTTGCTTTGGTTTTGCAACCAATGCTCTCGAACGGAGACACTGAGTAAGTGCGCTCGAGGCAGATTCTGCAACACAGCGAGTTGGAATTGGAGGTAGTTTTCAGCATCTCCAAATACCGAAGATTCCTGGGCTTGATCCGACATGTGGTCCTCCATCCGTGGCAAAGAGTTCGCAGATATGTCTTGCATGATAGTGACACAAAATTTAAAAATAACAAATTCACCTGAAGGTCGTATATACTACGTTTGTGGGAAACGGCATCCTTATCGACATCGAGGGCGGCGATGGCTCGGGCAAGACCGAGCAGGCCAAACGGCTGTTTGAGCGAGTGAAAAAGGAGGGCCACGACGCCGCGTATTTTGACTTCCCCCGCTACGAAACCTCGCGCACGGGCAAATTGATAGGTGAACTCCTTGCGGGCAAGCACGGCGATTTTATGAGCGTCTCGTCGTTCCTTTCCGCGCTTCCCTATACGCTCGATCGCGTTGGGGTCAAAGACGAGCTGCTTGAAGCACTCCACTTGGGTAAAGTGCTTGTTTCAAACCGCTACACGCCCAGCAATCTCGCCCATCAAAGCGCCAAATTGCCGGCCGATGAACAGGCCGAACTTGTCGAATTGATCGAAGCGATCGAATACGAAGAGCTCGGACTTCCCCGGCCCGATCTCGTGTTCTATCTTTCGGTGCCGACGGATATTTCTGTGGGGCTTATCGTGCAAAAAGAAAAGCGGAATTATTTGGGCGATGAAAAACGCGATCTTGCCGAGCGCAACGTTGCCCACCAAGACCGCACCCGCGCCGCGTATCTCAAATTGGCAAAAGAAAAAGGCTGGCACGTGATCGAATGCACCGAAGGCGGCGCCATGCGGACCCGCGAAGCGATTGGGGAAGAAATTTGGAAGATTGTAGAAACCAAATTGCCGCGATAACATTTGGATATGGATTTCAACGAATACCAACAGCTTGCAACGCGGACGTCGAGTTTGTCAAAAGAAAAAGGCGACGAATATGCCCTCATGTATTTTTGCATGGGGCTCGCGGGCGAAGCGGGTGAACTCATCGAGAAAATAAAGAAGGTCATTCGCAACGACAGCGGCGTGATGTCCAACGAAAAACGCGAACAGATCAAATATGAGCTTGGTGATGTTTTATGGTACCTCTCGCAACTTGCTCGCATGAGCAACGTTTCACTGGATGATGTGGCGACCGGCAATATTGCAAAATTGGCAGACCGAGCTAAGCGCGGCGTGATCAAAAGCGAGGGCGATGCAAGATAAAAAAAGAAGCCCAGCGGAGCTGGGCAACAATTATCGTGCAAGGTGTCGGAGTGCTTCGTCGACACGTGAATTGCGATGTTCTGGCAATTTGTCGAGGTCGAACCAGCCCGCTTCCCCGATCTCGATACCGTCGATACGAAACGCGCAGTCTTCCACGCGACCGGCAAATACGCGCACAGTGCTGCGAAGAAGTTCTCCCGTCGCTTTGTACTGAAACAGGAAAACAAGCGCGCCGATCTTAATGCCGGCTTCTTC
>DATMZK010000096.1:0-6895 GCA_035560295.1 Minisyncoccota bacterium
TCGGAGGTGCTCCTTGGCCTCAAAAAGGTGCGATTTGGGGCGGGTAAGTGGAATGGATTCGGCGGAAAAGTGGAGAAAGATGAATCACTCGCTGCCGCTGCAGCGCGCGAGTTGCGTGAAGAGGCGTCGCTCGAAACGCAGCCGCACCTGCTACAGAAAATCGCCGACATTTCTTTTTATTTTGCCGAAAAACCGATATTTCAATGTCACACATTCATCGCGAGAGATTGGCAGGGCGAGCCGCAAGAGAGCGACGAAATGCGGCCGCAGTGGTGGCCGCTCGATGCGCTACCGTGGGATCTCATGTGGCCGTCGGATTTTCATTGGCTGCCCGGAGCGCTCGGTGGATCTCCGACGCACGGCACCGTGTGGTTCGACGAGGCGGGCAAAACGGTTAAGCGATTTGAGATTTCCACAGTAGCCGATTTCGAGGCGCTGGAATACGCGTGATAGATTCGATGGAGGTGCAGTCGAGCAAAGCATGGGGAAGCTGGTGTAAATCCAGCACTGTGCCGCAACGGTAAGCGCTCTCAAGCGTAAGTCCGAATGCCATCTTTTGCTCGCGAGTGTATCTCCCGAGCAGGAGGTGTGGAACTCTGTTTTTAAGGCGTCCGTATGTTGCGGGCGTGTTTCCCACCAACCGCCGCCGTGCGGTTTTTGCGTTTGGAGAATAGCATGCATTCACAGCATAACCGCCGAGAGTTTTGTCTCGGTGCCTTTGCAATGTTCTTTCAGCCGACCTCAGCGCCCCGGCTCGATCTACGAGTGCCGCGCGCGATGCCGATTTGCGAAGCCCTTTCCGCAACTGGTCGTGTTACCTTCCGAACGATGCGTATCAATGGCACCGAAGCGCCCTACATCGTTCGTTTCGACGACGTCTCGCTTCCGATCGCCGATACCAAGCAGTTTTTTGCTGTCGAATGCAATGGGGTGTTCGTCGAAATGCCACTCAGCACCGAGGTGCCTTCAGGAACTCGAATCGTAGTCGAAACAAGAACACCTTGGCAGAAAGTGGACAAAATGCGCCAAATTGGGTAGGTTCTTACGGGACCATTGGTAGCAAATCTGGGGGTACTCATGACGAACCACGTCGATGGGCGACGCGACGCCATTTTGGGGGCTGTCAACAAAGCGAGGCGGGCGGGAGTGCCATGCAGCAAACAGCATGTGTTGGTGCTTGAAGAGCTTCTCGTGGCCGGACAGCCAAAAGTCACGGCAGTCCAGCTGATTAGGCTGGGTAGCGATTATCGACACGTACCGACCGTCAAAAACCGCCCGGTAGGTAGTCCAGAGGAAGTACTCGGTCATGTCGCCGAGTTTCGGCCTGCCGCCCAACTTTCGTTTAAGGATCGGGCTCGCAGCGCGGGCGATCAGTTTCGTCGAGAAATGGTTTTGCTCGACGAAACACTCGAGCCGCACCGCTCCGATGTCGTGTTTCCCTTCAATCCCACCCCTGCCTAGCAGGCGCCGGCGATCTTCGTGATCGCCGGCGATTTTCTTTGTGGTAGTATGTCCGGCAATGACCATGCGCAATTTCGGAGAACTCCTGCATGCGAAATGGGACGAAGGCAAATTTTTATGCGTTGGGCTCGATGTCGAAGTGGAAAAAATGCCAGAGTCGGTGCCGGGCGGATCACCACGTCAGCGCATTGTTGCGTTCAACCGCGCGATCATCGACGCGACCCGCGATCTCGTCTGTGCATTCAAGCCAAATAGCGCGTTTTACGAAGCGCACGGCGATGAGGGCATCGCGGCGCTGCGCGAAACGCTCGCATATCTGCACGAAGTCGCGCCCGAAGTGCCGATTATTTTAGATGCCAAACGTGGCGACATCGGTAGCACCAACGACGGCTACGTGCAGGCAGCGTTTGAATATCTACGTGCCGACGCGATCACCGTCCACCCGTATATGGGACGCGAATCGCTCGAACCATTTCTCGCGCGCAAAGACAAAGGCATTTTCGTGTTGTGTCGCACCTCGAATCAGGGCGCGGGCGAATTTCAGGATCTCAAAGTCGATAGCATGCCGCTGTATCAGATGGTCGCCAAACGTGTCGTCTCAGATTGGAACGCGGGTGGCAATTGCGGTGTGGTGGTGGGCGCCACGTATCCCGATGAGATGAAGCAGGTACGCGGCATCATTGGAGATATGCCGATGCTGGTGCCTGGGATAGGCGCACAAAACGGCGATCTGCCGCTTTCCGTTGCGGCAGGCAAAGATGCGAAGGGGCGCGGGCTCATCATGGCGGTCTCGCGAGCGGTTATGTATGCGTCGAGCGGCACGGATTTTGCCGAGGCGGCGCGCAGTAAAGCACAGGAACTTCATGGAGCGATTACGCAGGCCTTGGTAGAATGAACATCGATTTATGAACGAAGACGACGTACTACGAGTATTGCAAGATGTGGGAGCATTCCGCGCCGGGCATTTCGTCTTCACCTCCGGCCTGCACTCGAGCAGCTACATCAACAAAGACGCGATTTATCCGCATGTGAAAGAAGTCTCGCGCCTCTGCGAAGCGATGGCGCAAAAGTTTAAAGACGACAACATCGAAGCGGTGATCGGCCCGGCATACGGCGCGATCATTCTTTCTACTTGGACGGCCTACCACCTTTCGCAGATGCGCGACACCGACGTGTGGGGAGTGTACGCCGACAAAGTCGGCTCGGATCTTGTGATTCGTCGCGGGTACGACAAACTCATTTCGGGCAAACGAACACTCATCGTTGAAGATCTCACCACCACCGGCGGCTCGATCAAAAAAGTGGTAGACGCCGTGCACGCGGCGGGCGCAAATTTGGTTGGCGCAATTGCGATCGCCAATCGCGGCGGTGTGACCAAAGAGGCGGCTGGGAATCCGCCTCGCTTTGAGGTGGTCGTCGATTTGGCGCTCGAGCAGTGGCCCGAGGCCGAATGCGTGCTCTGTCAGCGAGGCATCCCAGTCAATACCGATGTCGGCCACGGCGCAGAGTTCATGAGAAAGAAAGCCGTGGTATAGTTGTATTACACGGGTATTAGCGGCTTATTCTAAATTTTCTTCACAAGATATGACGAAAACAGGATGGTTTTGGCTTTTGGCAGCGGTCGTGATAGTCGCGGGTATTTTTATTTGGATGACGCACTCCGCGTCAGTGGCTCCGACGCAGCAAACGGGCACCGACGCCACGCAGACGACTGGTCCGGCGCCGATGACGGCAACTGTCGCCTACGACGGCAATTCGTTCACTCCCGCGAGCGTAACGATTGCGCAGGGCGGCACGGTCAATTTCGTCGATAGCTCGGGCACGATGTGGGTCGCTTCAGATCCGCACCCGGTGCACGACGGCTACGACGGCACCACGCAGCAAGTGCACTGCGCCCCAGGCTACACAGGCCCTGCACCGTTTGATCAGTGCAGCGCGGGCGGCAGCTTCTCGTTCACCTTTACAAAGACGGGCAGCTGGGGCTATCACGATCACCGCAATGAAAGCGCCGGTGGCACGGTGGTAGTGGTCGCACAATAACAACCGTATGAAGCGCGATTACGCCAATCTCGTGTTACGCGCGGGATTGGCGTTCGCGTTTTTGTATCCGCCACTGAATGCGCTCAGCGATCCCAATTCCTGGCTTGGCTATTTTCCGCATGTCGTTCGTGCGGCCGCCGAATCGGCTGGCATCCCAGATCTTTTGCTCCTGCACGGGTTTGGGGTGGTCGAAATCGTGATCGCGCTTTGGCTGCTTTCGGGCTGGCGCATATTCTGGCCTTCTTGTGTCGCACTTTTGATGCTTGCAGGGATCGTCTTTTTTGATTTTGCAGATTTACAAATTCTGTTCCGAGATATTTCGATTGCAGCAATTGCGCTTGCACTTGCGATTTCCTCCTACCCGTTTTCGCGCCCGGCCTCCTTGCACTAGCATGCAGGAATTTCCCGAAGAGTTATATCTCCATTACAAACGCGCCGCATCCTTGCGTTACGGAGAAAATCCGCATCAGAGCGCGTCGATCTATCTTGATCCGCAATCCACGCGGCCTTCGGTTGCCCGTGCCAAGCAAGTGCAGGGGAAAGAACTGAGCTACAACAACATCGCCGACGCCGACGCGGCCTTTGAATGCGTTGCGGAATTTTCTGAACCCGCGGCGGTCATCGTCAAACATATGAATCCGTGCGGCGTTGCGCTTGGCACATCGCCGAAAGAGGCATACCAAAAGGCGCTTGCCTGCGACCCCATCTCCGCATTCGGGGGTATCGTCGCGCTCAATCGCACGCTTGATGCGTCGGTGGCTGCCGAATTGATCAAGCTGTTTCTCGAGGTCGTGGTGGTGCCAGCCGCCGACGACGAAGCCCTGAAAATCATGGGAAATAAGCCCAACGTCCGAGTGCTCGTCACCGGGGGGATGCCAAGCCCCTCTGCACCGCAGACGATGATCAAATCAATCGCCGGTGGTTTTCTGGTGCAAGCGGTTGATTCAGTGGTGCTTGCGGGCGAGCCAAAAGTGGTTTCGAAGCGCGCGCCCACGGCAAGCGAAATGGCAGACATGATTTTTGCGTTTACGGTTTGCAAACACGTCAAATCAAACGCCATCGTGTATGCAAAAAACGCAGCCACGCTCGGGATCGGAGCAGGGCAAATGAGTCGCATTGTCTCTGCAAAAATTGCCGCCATGAAAGCTGCTGAAGCAAAGTTGAGTCTCGAGGGAGCAGTCATGGCTTCCGACGCGTTCTTTCCATTTCCCGACTGCGTCGAAGCTGCACACGAGGCGGGAGCAACCGCAATCATCCAGCCAGGCGGCTCGCTAAAAGATGCAGACTCAATTCACGCTGCCGACATGCACGACATGGTAATGGTGTGTACGGGCGTTCGTCATTTCAGACACTAGCCGACACATTCGGAATTTTTTGTTACCATTCACCATCTATGGCACAAACCATCAAGGCCCTGACGTTTGATACCGCACAAGACGGCTGGGAAAAAAGCAAAGGCTTTTTTCTGCGCGACGTCCCAATGCCCACGCTCGATCCCAAGGATCCAGAGGACATGCTCTCGGTGATTTTGAAAATCCGCTTTGCAGGACTCTGCGGCACCGATCGCGGCCTTTGGTATCGAGCGGCATTTCGCGATTTGTTGCACTCGTCGCTCGAAAAACAAGGCAAGACGACCCGCATTTTGGGGCATGAGTTTGTCGGCGAGGTTGTGGAAATGGGAGCCATGGTGCCCCGTCTTTATAACGATCTCGACGAAAAAAATCCCGTCAAGATTCAAGTCGGCGCGTTGGTTTCAGGCGACTCGCACGTGACCTGCGGCCGTTGTTATCAGTGTCGCCTTGGCGAAGCGCATGTGTGCATGAACGAGGCGATTTTGGGCATCTCGATCGACGGCATTTTTGCAGAATATGTAAAGGTGCCCGCCAAAAATTTGTGGGCCGTGGATCAAACCCGCGTTCGCCCCGAAATCGCAGCGATGTACGATCCCTTTGGCAATGCGGTGCACGCCACGACCGTCGTCGATTTTCGCGGGCAGCGCGTGCTGATTGCGGGTGCCGGCCCGATTGGCATGTTTGCCTTACTGCTCTTACAGCGATTCGGCGCAGCCAAAATCATCGTTGCCGATGTAAATGCCGACAATCTTGCGATGGCCAAGCAATTAGGCGCGCACGAAACGATTCTCATTACCAAAAAACAAAAACAGCATGAATACGATGCCGATCCCGAAGTAGTCAATCGCATTATGGAGCTCAGCTATGGCAAAGGTGTCGATATCTCAATGGAGATGGCTGGTCCTGCGGCGTCGCTCAACAACTGCATCCAAAGCACGCGCCGCGGCGGGCATGTGATCGCGTTTGGTATCAAAGACGGCGACATGACCATGCCAAATTTTTCGCCAAGTGTCATCGTGCGCGGCCTCACTATTCACGGCATCATCGGTCGCGAAATTTTCCGCACCTGGCAGATTGCGCAGCGCATGCTCTCAGACAAGAGCAACGGCATCCAAGACGCGATTTGGAATGTCATAATGAAAAAAGGAGAGGGTACGGTGCTCGATATGAAATCGTTTACGCCCGAGACGTTCGAAAAGGCGATGAACGAAAACCCTAAGCTCATATTAAAAATAAACGGCTAATTCCATGTACGGAAAACTGAAAGACATTCTCACCACCGAACTCGCGGCTGCAAAAGAAAACGGCACCTACAAAACAGAGCGCGTTCTCGAAAGTCCGCAGGGGAGGGAAATTACTGTGGGCGGCAAACAGTATCTAAATTTTTGTTCGAATAATTATCTAGGACTGTCTGGCACGCCGGAGCTAGAACAATTTTCAGAAGGCTCGGTCAAACGATGGGGCTTTGGACTCGCAAGCGTGCGCTTTATCTGTGGCACACAAACGATTCACAAAGAATTGGAGCGCGCGATTGCCGATTTTACCGGCGCACAGGATGCCGTGCTCTACTCCTCGTGTTTTATGGCGAATCTCGGACTCTTCCAAACGTTTTTTGGCGAAGGCGACGCGATTATTTCCGACGAATTGAATCATGCCTCGATCATCGATGCGGTTCGTCTCTCCAAAGCCGAACGCCACGTCTTTAAGCACATGGACATGATTGATCTCGAAGAAAAACTGAAGGCAACGGCGGGGAAGCGCCTCCGTGTAATCGCAACCGACGGTGTGTTTTCCATGGACGGTGACATCGCGCCACTCAAAGAGATTTGCGATCTGGCCGACAAGTACGATGCGCTCGTGATGGTGGACGACGCGCATGCTACCGGCGTGATGGGAAAAAACGGAGGAGGCACACCGCAGGAATGCGGCGTCGAATCGCGTGTCGATTTTGTGACTGGCACATTCGGTAAAGCGTTGGGCGGCGCGGGCGGCGCGTTTACGGCGACGCGCACCGAAATTGCCGACTACCTGCGGAACCGTTC
>DATMZK010000097.1:0-6016 GCA_035560295.1 Minisyncoccota bacterium
CGTAGCCCGTTTCACTGTCGTGAATACCGACGAGCGCAATCGTGAGATCAGCCGGTTCGCCGCCCCCTTCGGAAAACCAGTTGGCCGTCTCAATGTCAAAAACTACCGTTCGCATGCGTATTTAGCCGAGGGCGGAAAACAGGTGCCCGGCGATTGCGTCTGCCGCAAGGGTGATTTCATTGCCCGTTGCGAGGTTTTTGATCGTGTAGCGGCCGGAATCGCGCTCTTGCCGACCCACCGCTATAACGAACGGCACTTTCATTTTGTCGGCTTGGCGAATCTGATCGCCGATCTTTTTACCAGAAAAATTGACCGCAACCGCGATATCTTCGCGGCGCAGATCTTGCGCGAGTTTGATCGCATGCGTGTGCGCCTCGGGCTCGACGATGCAGATCATCAGCTCGGTCGCCGGCGCGTATTCGGGCATCAAGTTGTGGCTCTCGAGAAATTGCCGCGCGGTCACGTCGCCCATGCCAAATCCCACTGCTGGAATTTTCTCCGAGCCAAATTGTTCGAGCAAATTGTCGTAGCGGCCACCGCCAAAGAGCGAGCGGCGGTTAGATGGATCGGTATCGAACACCTCGAACACCATGCCTGTGTAGTAATCGAATCCGCGCGCGATTTTTGTGTCGACGATCATGTTGTGAATGCCCATGTGTTCGAGGCGCACGCGCAGATCCTCGAGGTAGGCGGTTGAGGTGGTGCGGTCGAGTTCTTCGGTCAGCGTCTGCGCAATTTTTTTGCCGATCACTTCTGCAAGCGCGCTGTCGAATTTTTCCAGCTTTTCGCGCCTGTCGAGAAGGCGGGTCACTGCGGGGCGATCTTCTGCTTTGATTTCAAATCGCTCGTAGAGCGCGTCGAGAATGCGACGGTCGGACACGCGGATCTCAAAATCGCGCTCATCGGCACCGAGTGAGCGCAAAACGCCGTGCGCAACGGCGATGATTTCTGCATCGGCTTCGATGCCGGAAATACCAAGTAAATCGGCGTTGAGCTGCCAGTGTTCGCGCAAACGACCGCGCTGCGGGCGCTCGTATCGAAACACGTTGGCGATTGTGTACCAGCGCGCAGGGAAGGGAATGTCGCGATATTTTGCCGCGATCATGCGCGCAAGCGTCGGGGTCATTTCGGGGCGCAGTGTGACTTCGCGACCACCGCGATCTGTAAAGGTGTAGGTTTGCTCGTTGACGATTTCTTCGGAAGTTTTGGCGCGGTACAGCTCGGCGTGTTCAAGGATGCTCGCGCCGTATTCTTCGTAGCCGAAAAGTTCGCACACGCGTTCCATGTGCTCAAAGAGATACCGCAATACAAACTGATCCTCCGGATAAAAATCGCGCACGCCTTTGTATGTTTCGAGCGGCGCTTCGGTTCGTTTTGCCATTCCCGCCATTATGCCCTGCACGTGCGTTTGAGGCAAAGCGTGGAAGTTGTCTACCCCGATTTTGGTATACTCGATGCAATGCAGCTGCTCGAAGACGGCCGCCTGATGATTCGGAAAGCCTTTCCCGGTGTGGGAGAGGGGATTTTTGCGGTGCGCACAATTTTTGCGGGAGATTTTATTCTCGAATATACCGGCAAGCGCGTCCCGACAGGCTCTGCCGAAGAAAAAGGCTCGCGCTATCTCTTCCTCGTCGACGACGACTGGACCATCGACGGCCCCGTGCCCGACAATCTCGCCGGATATATCAATCACGCCTGCATGCCCAATTGCGAAGCCGTACTCGACAACGGGCGCATTTTCTACTACGCGGTACGCGATATTTTTTCCGGCGAGGAGCTCACCATCGATTACGGTCCTGAATATTTCGAAAAATTCATCGCACCGTTTGGTTGTCGGTGCATTACTTGTACAAATCTCGCCTGAAGCATCGCTGTCAGCGCGATTGTCAGCCGAGTGAGCGTCGGGTATACTCGTCTCAATGCCCCGAAAGACAGAGCTTTGGATCGTCGGAGGATTCGTCGTCGCGGTAGTTGTGATCGCCATTTTGGCGGTGCTCTTTGGTAGCAACGCGCCCTCGAGCTCGTTCAGCGCAACCACCGTACCGCCCATCACTGCGGCAGATCACGCTCGCGGCGATACCAGTGGCGCCAAACTCACTGTCATCGAATACGGCGATTTTGAATGTCCGGCATGCGGCCAGTATGAGCCAATCGTCGAACAACTCACGCAACAGTATGGAAACAAAGTAGAATTTATCTTCCGCAATTTCCCGCTGTATCAAATTCACCCGTTTGCGATGATCAGCGCGCAGGCCGCCGAAGCCGCCGCACTCCAGGGGAAATATTGGGAGATGCACGATCTTTTGTATAAAAATCAAACGTTGTGGACGGCAGCTACCAACCTCACGCCGTCGGATGTCGTTTCAAAATATTTCGATGTCTATGCCCAGCAGCTCGGGCTGAACGTGACGCAGTTCAATAGCGATATCAATTCGACGGCCGTAAAAAACCGCGTGCAAAAAGATCTCGATTCCGGCAATGCCGCCTACATCGACCACACCCCGACCTTTTTCTTCAATCTCACGCAAATCCAAAATCCCACGAGTCTCGCAGAATTCCAAAAAGACATCGATACCGCACTCGCGTCTTCGACCGCCCAGTAGCATGACACTCGTCCCAAACATCATTTGGTTGATGGCACTCGGCACCGTGGCGCTCGACATCGCCCTTGTCGTGAAAATTGTCGCATTGCTCCACCATCCGTCGCGCGTGCGCATTCAGAAAGGGGGAGACAAGTATGGGCTCCTGGTTATTTTTATGCTCTCGACGCTCGCGCTTGTCGGCACACTTTGGCTGCAATACGGCGCGGGTCTCGCCCCCTGCGTTTTTTGCTGGTATCAGCGGATTTTTATGTACCCGATCCCGCTTCTTAGCTTGGTGGCAATGATGAAAGGGAAAACACTTTCCGACGTAAGCGATTACATTCTCGCGCTTTCGTTTTTTGGATTTGCCTTTGCACTCTATCAGCACCTGCTGCAGGTATTACCCAGCGGCGCGCTCATCCCGTGCGATGCGGCAAACGATTGCGCCGTGCGCTCCGTCTTTGAATTCGGGTTCGTCACCTTGCCGTGGATGGCAGTAACCATGTTTACGGCGATTTTCATCATTGCATTGGTGGCGCGGAAGAAATTTTCTTAAAAAACAAAACCCCAGACCAAATGTCTGGGGTTCCCGAATATCTAAGGCCATTCGGGTGAGCCTGTAACTGTTTAACGCGTCTGTCAGCGTGCCGTGACAACTTTCATGTATGTCACGATGACGTAGATGTCGTTTACCCACAGCCCCGGCTTGTTTTTTATCTTGCGCAGCTCTTCGCCGAGCTTTTGCGCGTATTTCTCAAACGCGCGTTGCTGCCCCTGGCTAATGGGATGCATGTCGCTGCTTGAGAAGAGGCGATCGCCTCGCCGGTCGAGTTCGAAGGTGCACTTCTTATTTTTTCCTTCCACCTCGTCCACCCAAGGAAACTCTTCATTGATGCGAGTCAACGCGTTCAGCTTCTCTTTTGGCGTGTCCAGGACCAACAAGCTGTCGGCGCTGATCCTGATGCTCACGCTCGGCGCATATTCACGCGGAGCTAGTTGGTGATTGCGGCGAAGCGGATTCCAGCGGGTCCTCATTGAGCGACTCCATAGCTGAGGAGGGCGTTATTACCCACTTGCAATTATAACTCTAAAATATATTAAAGTCAATAGCCTCCAATATGGCTCAAAGTATGGACAAAATCTACGAATGCCGAATCATCGACCGTTCGATGTCGGCCATGGTGCCACCTACCTTTTTGCCAGGATTCAGAATGTTGAGCGGATCGAAAATCTTTTTCACTTGCTCAAAAAGATGCATCATCGATTCGCCAAACATTAGCTGTACATAGGGCGTGCGGATGATGCCGTCGTTGTGTTCGCCCGTCATCGAGCCATTAAATTTTTTCACGAGCTCATACACCTTGGGCTGCAACTCCAAAATTTCTTTGCGATCTTTTTCTCTGCCGAGATCCATGAGCGGAATGATGTGAAAGTTACCGTCGCCAATATGGCCGGCGATGGTGTAGAGCAAGTGGTGCTGATCCAAGACGGCGTTCAGCGCCGGAATAAATTGCGGATAGGTTTCCGGCGGGACGACGAGGTCGTCGATAAAGGGGCAGGCATAGAGGCCGCGCAGATTTTTGCGCAGGAGTGCAAAACTTTCGCGGCGGATCGTCCAATATTTGGCCGAAGCAGCTTCGCTCTTTGCCACTTTCGTGCGCACCGCAAGGCCCTCGAGCGCGATCTGGGCTTCTTCCACTTTTTCGAGCGCCTCTTCTGCCGTGTGCTCGGCGAATTCCGCCATCAATACCAATTTTGGTACACCTCCGGTTGCCACCATCCATGCTTCCGGAATAAAAGAGATGCCGAGGCGCACCATCTTGGCGAACCCAAGCTGCGAAATTATCTGCGGTGCGAATCGCACGGCGAGTTTGAAGGTTTGGTCGTCGTAGCTTTCAAACGATTCGGGCTTTAGCTTCAACACGCGGTGCACGATTTCGGGCAGAATGTT
Organism: Minisyncoccota bacterium; assembly: GCA_035560295.1. Lineage (GTDB taxonomy): Bacteria > Patescibacteriota > Minisyncoccia > Phycocordibacterales > UBA2100 > UBA10103. The sequence goes on from DATMZK010000097.1 coordinate 4,534, forward strand.
GATGTCGGAGAGAAATACGATCAGCATGGCGCGGTGCTCTTTGGTTTTCACGAGGCCAAGTGTTGCATTCGTCACTATTGCGAGCGTGCCCTGCGAGCCCGTGATCAGCTGCGTGAGATCAAAGGTTTGTCGCTTGGCGTCCATCACATTCCACAGCGCGTATCCGGCCGAGTTTTTTGATACGTGCGGTCGCGCCTTTTCAATTTCGTCGCGATTCGCGTCGATCAGAGCGTGCACTTGTCGATAGATCGCGCCCTCAAGCGTTTGTTCTTTTTCTTTGATAGCCAGTTCGCCCATTGAGATCGGAGAAAACACGGCTTGCGAACCGTCGGAGAGTACCGTTTCGAGTGAGCGTACGTATTGATTGGTCTTGCCGTAGCGCAGGGTGAGTTCGCCGCCAGAATTATTGGCTACCATCCCGCCGATTGCGCAGAGTTCGCGCGAGGCAGGGTAGGAGGGCATGATTGCGCCCGCTTTGGCGAGCGTTTGTTTTTCAAAATCGCGGTAGTAGGCGCCGGGCTCGGCGGTTGCGCGATCTTCCCGTATCGGGCCGATGGCGTTCATGTATTTGGTAAAGACGAGCGAAATCGAATCGGTAAGCGGGCCGCCTGTCATGTCGGTGCCCGCGCTTCGTGCGGCGATCGAAATTTGCTCGCCATGTTCGCGCTCGTCTTTTACAAATCGCACGATCGCCGAAACGTCGTCTGCATTTTTCGGAAAAACCACGACGCGCGGGGCACGTTCGAAAATGCTCGTATCGCGAGAATAGGTTTGTATATTTGCGGCGTCGTCCACCGCATCGCCCTTGATGAGCGCCGCGATTCTTTCGCGCAAGGTCATGCCATAAGTATAACGCGCAAAAAGAAATCGCCGCGACGAGCGCGGCGACAAGAAAGAGGTTAGAGTCGAGTGAGAAAGTGCTGTTTGCGTTGCTGTCTCGCCCAGGTAAGGAGCAAAGAGTGGCTTGTCCCGTCGATCATTGGAATCTCGGGCAGCGCAATCGATTTACCCTCGGCGAACTGCCGGTACGCGAGCGGAATGATGAATCGCTCGTTGCAGCAAAAATTTTGCTGGTAGTCCTGGATTTGCCGCTGGAGATTTGCGCTCCGCGCTGCGATTGTCCGGCAGAGGTATTCATTCGCCGAAACACCGCACATTACTGCGATGGTTTCCACCGTATCGGACTCCTCGCCGAAGACGAGCATCGCCTCCGGACGATTTTGCTCTATTGAACGCTGCAGGTCCCGGAGCGGCCAGGTTTTGTAGCAAGGCGCGCCCTCGTGCAGTGTGTCGGATAAGTTGCCCACTTGTTTCTGGTCGAGCTCGGCCATTACCTTCTCCCGAGAAAGAACAGCGAATTTGCTGTCGAGAGCATACCACTCCTCTTTGCAATAATCACGCAAAGCGAGCTTCAGGCGCGCTACAATAAGGGGATGAAGCGGCACCATCCGCACCCTCGTTATCCCGTCTCGATGCACGAGCG
>DATMZK010000098.1:0-3589 GCA_035560295.1 Minisyncoccota bacterium
CCCAGAAAAGGTCGCCTTTATAAAGTTAATATAAAAAATTCCTATGAAAACAAATCAAAAATATGTTCTTTTGTCACTCGTCACTGCGATCGCTCTTCTTGGCGGTAGCATGGCGGCACTCAGCTCCGCGCAAGCGGTCACTCCGCTTACCTGCAGCGTGAACCAGTCGACGGTAAACACCAATCAGTCAGCAACGTTCACCGCGGTCGGTGGAAACGGTTCGTACATCTGGTCAGGTCCGAACCTGAACATCACCAACGCCGCAGGCACACAGTTTGCGGTTAGTTATCCTACCCCAGGCACCTATCCGATCACGGTAACGAGCGCAGGTCTCACGGCAACGTGTAACATGACGGTCGTCGCTGCATCATCCGGCACGCTCACCTGCACACCCGCAGTACAGAGCGTTACCCTCGGACAATCCGCGAGCGTCGCAGCCTCCGGTGGCAACGGCTCGTACGTATGGTCGTCGCCTGATCTCACGATCAACAACGCAACCGGCGCTGGCTTCACCGCCAACTTCGCCTCGACGGGCCTCAAAACCCTGACGGTTTCAAGCAACGGCGCGAGCGCGTCGTGTGCGGTCAACGTCCTTTCGGGCGGCACGGTCACCCCGGGCCTTCCCAACACGGGCGGCGGTTTCGGTAAATAGAAACAGCAACAGCAGGTCTCGATCTGGAACACTATGAACACCCATTCCACGAACATGTTTTCTTGGAGCAAGGCGTTCTTGGTGTTCCTTATCGTAGGCCTGCTTACGCTTGGTGCTTCTATTTTCTTGCAGACTCATGGTGCCACCTTGAGCTATGTTGCTTCTGATGTCGCGCAGCTCGTCGCGCCGTCGAATGTTGCCGGCGCGGGTGTTTCGTTCCAAGTGCCAGGCAAACCAGTGCGCCTCATCATTCCTTCGATCAATGTGAATGCAAACGTGCAGAGTGTCGGACTCTTCTGGAATGGTGACGGCTCCATGGGTATTCCGACAAATTTTACCGACGTCGCGTGGTACAACGGCGGCCCGCGACCGGGCGAGCCGGGCAGCGCGGTGATCGACGGCCACCTCGACGGTAAGGATGTGAAAGAAGCCGTTTTTTATAATTTAGACAAACTGAAAGCGGGGGATCTTGTCGAAGTTGTTGATTCAAAAGGACAGACGCTGCAGTTCAAAGTCGTGGCAACCAAGAGCTACGATTACAACGCCCCAACTAACGATATCTTTTCAAACGATATTTCCAAAGCGCGCCTCAATCTCATCACGTGCGCGGGCGATTGGGATGCCGCACACAAGATCTATAGTCAGCGTATTGTCGTCTTCACTGAGCTAGTGAGTTCGTAGCGGGCACACCGATGGAAGAAACTTTTTTCAAATAAAAAAGCCGCGCCGTATCGATATGATACGAGCGCGGCGGAGATTTCAAGAACCATCGCTTCCACCGATGCAATACGTGTTGGGGCATTGCGGCGTCCCGTATTCATTTCGCAACACCTTTCCGGCACAAAGGAGTACGAGGTCCGGTTCGAGTCCGTACACCTGGCCCCGCAGCGTCCCGGAATAGAGCGGACACCAAATGCCGTCGATCTCGACCTTTCCGGTTTCGGCGGAGTAGCGTGAGACGCGACACTCACCGCTGCTTTCACCGCTGCAACACTTGTTGCTCGTGGTCTCTTGCAGCTGTGCTACCCAGCCTTTGCAGTGCGCTTCGTTGTGTCGGTAGCCCCAATAGCTAAACCGCACCTCGCCGCGAAAGCTGAGCGTTGCGCAAGGGTCCACACGCTTACCGGGCGCCTGCGCCGCCTGCTCGTCGTGTCTGTCTTGCGCCACGGCGATACCGACGGTGGCAAAGAGCAGGAGGAATGCGATTCTCAAACGCTTCAACATATCATCCTCTTCCTCACATAAGCGTTGAAGTACGAGGAGCATACCGCCACCGATTCAGCCCGGCAAGAAGCTAGATATCCACTACGCTATCCACTGCATTTCCACTTTTTTGGGCATTTTTTCAAAAATTGCACGAAAAATCGGCGCTGTAGTATAAGCGAACTGATGCATTTACCGTGCGTCGGTCGCTTGAAAGGAGGACGAGAGGAATCTCCGACAAACCCCAAGCAGTTCCCCGACAGAAGCTATTGTTTCGACAACAAGCGTCAGGCGGGAGCAGTTCGATCAGAGCAGGAGAAATGGCGTGCGCCGTGCGGGGAGATCATATCAAGCTGCGCGCGAGTAGGTCATGGATCTGTCACCAATGATCGGAAAACACAAAAGCCACCTTCGGGTGGCTTTTGTGTACCGTGCGTCTTACACGCGCATTGTACGTGCACATCATCGACACGTGTGTGCTTATCCCCAATTCATGAGGCACGCGTCGTTTGGAGCGAGTATGATTGCGCCATTACTTCTCAAACTTTTTTATGCAAAAACATATCAATCGGTGGTCGTATACACTCGGGCATCGTTCGCTTGGCCTGTTACTTATCCGCGTCGCCGTCGGCGTCGTCTTTTTCGCGCACGGCTGGATGAAAGTGGGGAACATCGGCGGCGTCGAAGGAATGTTCGTGAGCTTTGGTTTGCCGGGATCCACGGGTATTTTCATCGCGTGGCTTGAAACACTCGGCGGCCTTGCGCTCGTTCTTGGTATTTTGCCGCGTCTCTTCGGACTGCTCTTCGGCATCGAAATGCTTGTGGCGGTGTTCATTCACGGCATACCGACAAGCTACCGTCCGCACGAACTTGAAATCCTGCTCGCGCTTCTTTCCTTCGGCATCATGTTCGCGGGCTCCGGCCGCTTCTCACTCTGGAGCGCGGAATGCCGCCGCTGCGGCGCGCACATGTGCAAGATGGGGCCTGATAATTGTCCGGAAATGAAGAAATAAAAAGAACTCGCTCAGTCGAGCGAGTTCTTGGGGCGACGCATCGTCCGCTCCAAACCAGTTGCGAAGTCTCCGACGCCGAAAAAATATTCGTCACCCTTCAGGTAGAGTGTTTCAGTTGGAACAAGAAGGGTGTCTGCCCGCTGTGGTGCCAGATGGAATTCGATCAGCTGCCACGCCTCGAGTACTGCGAAGTATTGTTGAGCCTCCATCGAGGAGCCGCCAATGAGTGCACGCGCCTCCATTTTGGTAGGGGGGCCTTCATCGCCCTTTGAGGCATAGAGCCGACGCACGAGTCGCCTAAGTCCCAGCGGGAACGTTACGCCGAATATGCGTATCCATTCAGTAATCGAATACAGTTCGATCTGCACTTTCACTGCTGCGATGTGACGCCGATCGGGGATGTCGTCGTCCATGAAGCACTCCTCTGCTCTCTGTCATCCACACTACCGGACGTGCGCGAAATGGCAATGTCGGAAACAAAATGCGTACATAAAGAATGTTGATTTTTCGTAGCTCGCGCGTAGTATGACTTCAGCAGTTTTGATCCGAAGAGAGGCTTCTATGCCAACGCTCCACAAGAATGCGGTCGGGCTCATCATCACCAATCACAGAGCGGACCGCTTCATTCTGCAGCGAAAAGACGAAAAACATCCGATTGTTGAGTGCCGCAATTTGCTCTCCCTGTTTGGCGGCGGCATTGAGGCGGGTGAGACCGGGGTTG
>DATMZK010000099.1:0-2568 GCA_035560295.1 Minisyncoccota bacterium
AAATATGGAAAAGGAATTTTCGATTCGGAAAAAGACGTCAGAGAATAAGCGTCTCTATGCTACCAGCGCCCTCTATCGCCTCAAAAAGAAATATCCCGTGCATTTCCTGCTTTTCCCTTGGCCTAAATCGAAAAGTCGAAAGTCAGTATGATATATCATACTCGATGCACTGATATTTGATGTTTCGCTGCGAATTGGTACATTTGAGACACGGGCCCTTAGCTCAGTTGGTAGAGCGCCACATTTGCAATGTGGATGTCAGCGGTTCGAATCCGCTAGGGTCCACAACAGAGCGTGCTTGACATTTTTGGCCCCCATGCGAGCATGTTTGCCAATGTACGTTTCCATGCGCAAGGGGTCGTGAGGCCAGGTGAGCACGGAGGGTCGGTTTACATTTTTTAGAGAAAACAAGAAGAAACGAACATGGCAAAGAAGTTGTATGTCGGTGGTTTGCCTTACAGCACCAACGACAGCGAGCTGCGCGATGCTTTTTCGAAAGCGGGAGCCGTTGAATCGGCCGTCATCATCATGGACAAGATGAGCGGTCGCTCGAAGGGTTTCGGCTTCGTCGAAATGAGCAATGATGCAGACGCACAAAACGCGATCGACATGTGGAACGGGAAAGACTTTGGTGGTCGCACGTTGACCGTCAATGAAGCTCGTCCGATGGAACCCCGCACTGGCGGAGGCGGCGGTGGTGGCTACCGAGGTGGTGGCGACCGCGGCGGCTACGGAGGTGGCGGTGGCGGCGGTGGAAACCGCTGGTAAGCAGTTCGCGTAAGCGAATACAAAACAGCGTCCCGAAAGGGGCGCTGTTTTGTGTATCCACATTTGCAGAAAATAAATTTCATTTCTCTCTGAACATCATTCATAATAGGGAAGTGAAATGGGGCTCGGTATTTGGCTGGGGCATCGCTATCTATGCGGTTGTGTATTTGGCGTGGAGCGCACTTGTCATCCATGGATTTATCGAGGGCATCATTCCGCAAGTGTCGCTTATCATCGTATTGGTCGCCATGGTTGCGCTTGCGGCGTCGTGCCTGCGCGTGAGTCATCGTCTCGACGTGTTGCCCTACGCAATTGGCTGGCTCCTGATCGCGATTTTTTTCGACTTCGTCTGCGCCGTCCCGGTTTCGGGCTGGGGCATTTGGCACGATTGGCACATTTGGGTCGGCTATTCGCTCATCATTCTCGTGCCGCTCATCCTCCCAACACACAAACCGCGACGCGTAACACGTCGTAGATCGTAATATGGCCTATACTTCGCCTCCGCATTCGACTCTCTTTCGCGACACAAGCGCGCTTTCTGCGCACCGCTTCCTCGTGCGGTTTGCACAGTCGCTTATCAACGCATTTTTGTGGGTATTTATTTTTGCGTATTTCACTCAGGCAGAAAGCGTTTCAAATGCTTTGATCCGTACACTTTTTTTGTACGCGCTCGCACAAACGATCACGATGCTTGTCGTACCATTTGCAATGCGGCGACTTCGCGGAGGAATGCTCGCTGGCCTCATTGGCGGAACACTGCTCCTTTCTGCAGCACTTCTCTATGCTGGCGCGGTGGTGAGCGGCCTGTTTCCGGGCGGCACCGCAATGCTCGGTATTTTGCTCGGGGCGTATCGCGCACTGTATCGCGTGCCGTATGTGCTCGAGAATGCTGCCGCGGGTACGCACAAAGTGCGATTCGGCGCAGAGCTTCTCCTGGCGCTTGCGCCGCTCCTTGGTGCGCTTTTTCTCACGATTGGTGGCGAAGCAGGGGAGCTGTGTTCGCTCGCAGCCTTCTTCGTGGCCGTTGCGCTTGCACCGCTTATGTTTGTGCCCAATGTCCATGAAAAATTTTCATGGGGATACCGAGAAACGTTCGGGCATTTTGCGGCAGCAGAAAATAGAAAGATTTTGATTGCTTCTGTAGGCCGCGGTGCGCTCGGTTCACTTTTGTATTTGGTTTTACCGATTACCGTGCTTTTTGCCACACGTTCCTATCTCGCTGTAGGTGCGGTTTTTTCTACTGTGTTGCTCTGCCTCTTTTTATTCCGCTTTTCACAACGCCGTGTCCTAACTGAAGAACACGCCGATGCTGGCCGCTATCTCGACGAATACACCGCACTCAAAGAAATGGGTCTCGCATTCGGGCGATTGGCGCTTTGCGCGCTGCTTTTGGTGGTGTTTTCACCACTCGTGTTTTAACCAAGGAGTGAGGCGATCACCGCTTTCACGTCGTTACCATCGGCGCGGCCAGCGAATTCCTTCATAATGGCGCCGGTGAGTTTGCCTGCGCCTGAGGCATCCAATTTCATTTCCGCTATTTTTGCTTTGGCGACTTCCTCGATCTCTTCGCGACTCGCCATCTGTGGCAAAAATTGCTCGATGATCTTTAATTCGGCGGCTTCTTTTTGCGCAAGTTCTGCGCGGCCGCCTTTTTCATATTGTTCGACGGCTTCTTTGCGTTGTTTGCCCAAGCGCTTGAGCACTGCAACGGCTTCGTCGTCGGTCAGCTCTTCGGTGGGTTTGCGACCCTTTGCCACGAGTTCGTTGGTGAAAGCCGACATCGCGCCGCGCAGCGTATCA
>DATMZK010000100.1:0-3157 GCA_035560295.1 Minisyncoccota bacterium
TTCACCCTCGGCACGCAAAACCTCATCGCGGGCTTCCAGATCGGCGTCAACGGCATGAAGGTAGGCGGTGAACGCTTGCTCTCCATTCCGCCTGCCCTGGGCTACGGTACCAACCCGGTGCACCAAGACCCGAGCGACCCGACCTCCCCCGTGGTCATTCCGGCAGGCTCAACCCTCATTTTCGACATCAAATTGGTCGACGTGAAGCCGGCAGCAGCCACCTCCACGACCGCAACGCATTAGCGGCGGGGCTCTATAGAGCCCTTGCACAGATGAAAGGAATGTGATATCATTCCTCCGATGCTCACGAAGCGCAAAAAAGCCAATGAAATGGGGAAAGTGAAGCGCCACGACACCGACTCGGGGTCTCCTGAGGTGCAGGTAGCGCTCCTCTCTCGCCGTATCGACGAACTTTCTGCCCATTTGGACAAAAACCGCAAGGATTTGCACTCGCGCCGTGGCCTGCTTGGTCTCGTAGCCGCCCGTCGCAAGCACCTGAAGTATCTTGAGGGTACCAACAAGCGCGCCTACGGAGCGCTCGTCAAAAAACTCGGGCTGAAGAAATAAGCCGCTTTGGCAGCATCACCGCTTGCGCATCTCGCGCGCAATACGGTTTTTATAAAGGGTATACTAGCGAGAGTTAACATCTATTTATATGAGTATCATTAAACATCCTGAACAGCGCGTCGGCGTTTTCATCGACACGCAGAACATTTATCACAGCGCGAAAAATATTTACCACGCGCGTGCCAATTTCGGCAATATCTTGAAAGATTCGGTTGCCGGTCGCCGCCTCATTCGCGCGCGTGCCTACACCGTCACCACCGAAAGCGGCGAAGAAAAAGCATTTTTCGAGGCATTGACGAAAGTCGGCATCGAAATGCGTCTCAAAGAGCTGCAGGTCTTCTCGAGCGGCGCCAAAAAGGCCGATTGGGATGTCGGCCTCGCCGTCGACGCCATCACGGCTTCTCCCAAGCTCGATACTGTCATCCTTTTCACGGGCGATGGCGATTTCGTGCCCCTCGTGCGCTATTTGCAAAACCATGGCGGCTGCCAAGTGGAGGTCGTCTCCTTTGGCCGCTCTACCTCACAAAAGCTGAAAGAGGCTGCCGACGACTTCCTCGATCTCGACGAGGATCCCAAACGCTATCTCATCGGCTCGCGCGTCTCTCCCAACCGCCGCGGCGGTCGCTACACACCCGACGAACAAATGGGCGCACCATCGGATCCTTCTGAAATCGGTCGGATTACGGGAGTGGAATAGTATTTGTTATACATAAATAAAAGGGAGGCCGAAGCCTCCCTGTAGTCAAACTATGCTGCTTGCTCAGCGGCCAAAAGCAGCCCTGATGCGATCCTCCTCTTCGCGAACTCGGAATTCAGTGAGTCGTCCTTTTTTCAGCTCGCGCAGTTCATCGGTCAGCTGGCGACTTCGGTGGAAATTGAGGTTCGGCGGAACCTTGATGGCCTCGATGTCCTCGACAGTTCGTGCGCTATTCATCATACGCTCAACCGCCGTATACACTTCAAATCCAACATCCCACCTCACGTCGCAGGTGCAGAGCCAATAAGGCTGATCCGGCGGGCAGCTGGGGATCGTATTGAAGAACGCGATCCGGTCCTTCAGCGTATGGCAGCGAGCAAGACCATCTGCCAACCATCGATCTTTCCAGGCGTTACATAGATTCATCTGACGCCGATCCAGACAATCCCAGAGTGTTCGACAAATCGGGCCCACACAGTGCACATACTCTCCCAGAGACGCGAAGGCGTTGAGATGCATTTCTATGTTGCGACCGATGCCACCGATTGCCGCGTTCAGAATCTGCAATTCCGGCCAGCGGAAGTAGCAGTAGTCCAGTGGGGAAATGTCACCCCAGCCACTCGGCGAGCTTAGGTACGCTCCATACCACCGCCAGAGTTCAGACGACGTACCGACGTCATCGTAAATTTTCCGTCCCAGAAGAAGAAGCTCCGGCAAGAGCGGTTTTTCTTCCGATCGAATAGCATCGCCAAATGCGAGCCAGAGCGATGGGAATCCTGCAACCTGCTCCACGCGCTCCTGCGATGAGCCGGTCTCTTTAGCAACACGGGCAACATCCACCGATCGCGCCCAGTCGAGCTTTTTTTCGAGCTGCCCGCTCAAGCCCTGCCACCGATCAATTCTCTCGACAGGCTCCGGCATTTGTACCTTAGTGGGTGCGGTGGGAGCCGCAGAGAACAGCCGAGCAATGAGGGTGCGAATTCGCGACATTAGTTCCTCCTGACAAAGACCTCGGCAATCATTATGACACGAATAAAATTAATATCAATACTTATTGATGATATTATTTTGATATAATTCGCCCATAAATAAGGATTTAATATAGGTATGTCAAAAAATACTGATGATTCCACCGTAAAACGACTCGAACAGTTGGGGCTCAGCGAAAAAGAGGCTCGCGTTTACGTAGCACTTCTGCCCTATAGAGATATCGGATCTTCCAAGCTGATCCACGCCACCGGTCTCCATGGCCAATTCGTGTACGATGCACTCGAGCATCTGGAGGAGCTCGGTCTCGTCAAATACGTGATCCAACGGGGCAGAAAAAAATTTACTGCCAATACTCCCAATCGTTTGCTCTCTCTTATAGACGAAAAACGACTCGCTGCTCATTCTATTGCAAAAGAACTACAGCAACGCTTCGCAGGGCAACGCGAGCAAGACATCGAGGTGTATCAAGGAGACGAAGCATTCATCGCACGACAACTACAAATTCTTGAAACAATGCCAGCAGATTCCTGCATTGATGCAATCGCCTGCGAAACAGAACGATATTCAGCAACTATTAAAGCGTACGGAGGATGGGCAGAGCGAGAGCGCGTCCGTCTCGATAAGCGCATTCGCATTCGCTATCTGGGAACCGAAAATCAACGGACTCGCCTTCGTGAGCGGGAGAAAGAGGAGCCGCTTTTCGAGTATCGTATTTTTCCCGCCCTTTACACCGGCCTCGTAAACACAGACATCTGGCCCGACAACATCACCCTCAACATATTTGGCGACCCTATCGTGTCGCTCACTATCACCGGAAAAGAAATAGCGGACGGATATCGTTCGTTTTTTGAAGCGCTTTGGAAACTCTCGGCTAAGTAAATTGTGGCCGGCCGCGTTGTGTGC
>DATMZK010000101.1:0-3042 GCA_035560295.1 Minisyncoccota bacterium
GTGCACACCGGCGACATCAAGCTCGATCACACCGACGGCATCCCGAGCGAAACAGAAGTCAAAGAATTTTCTGTGTTCAAAGACCGCAAGGTATTGCTGCTCATGATGGATTCAACCAACGTCGAACGCCAAGGCTGGTCGATTCCCGAGCACCGCGTCTTCGACACGCTCGAAGACATCATCACGCAAACGCCAGGCCGCATCATCCTTGGCACTTTTGCCTCGCAACTCGAACGCCTCATTCACATCGTGCGCGTGTCGGAGGCGGTGGGCCGCAAGATCGTTATCTCGGGCCGTTCAATGAAAACCAACCTCGATATTGCCCGCAATTTGGGTCTTCTCAAATTCAAAGATGGTACGTTCATTCAGGAAGACCAGATGAATGACTACCCGCCGGAGAAAATCATCGTGCTTGCAACGGGCGCGCAAGGCGACGAATTCGCCTCACTCATGCGCATCGCCAACAAAACACACAAACACGTTTCGCTCACCCCGCGCGACACCATCGTGCTCTCATCGAGCGTGATTCCGGGCAACGAGCGCGCCGTGCAAAAGATGAAAGACAATCTTTCACGCCAAGGCTCGCGCATCATCACCTACCAAACGAGCGACGTGCACTCGTCGGGTCACGGCAACAAAGAAGAGGCGCTCTGGATTCATCGCCAAGTGCATCCGAAATTCTTCATTCCTGTCCACGGCTATCACTACATGCTTCGCGTGCACTGCGATATCGCGATCGAGGCCGGATGCGCACCGCAAAACGCTGTCGTGCCAGACAACTCCGCCATCTTCGACATTAAGAACGGCGAAAAAATCACGCGCCTCCCGATGAAAGCGCCGCACGAGCTGCGTGTTGTCGAAGGTCACAGCGTCGGCGAACTCTCCGATGTACTCATGCGCGATCGCAAGGCGCTTGGTGAAGAAGGATTTTGTGTGGTCGTTGCCACGGTAGATCGCCGCACGGGCAAACTGCACAAATCGCCCGACATTATCTCGCGTGGTTTCGTGTATCTACGCGACAACAAAGACTTGATGGATCAAACGCGACTCATCATTCGCAAAAGCGTAGAAACCTCGATGAAAAATCCGCGTGCTGCCGATCTCGACAACGCACGCGACGACCTCGCCGAATCCGTCTCTCGCTTCCTCTTGCAACGCACACTGAAGCGCCCGATCGTCATTCCAGTGATTGTCAGCGTATAAAAGAAAGAAGCCCGAGCGAGTCGGGCCTCTAGAAAAAGTGCGTGACATCAGATCGATGTCGAGTTCAGCACGTGTACGGTCGGCCGTACTGCCAGCATGTCCGGCCGTAGGGATAGTAGGCCGGCGGCGGGTAGTAGTAGGTGGGTGCCGGGTAGTAGCTGGGTGCATACGGCGGATAGTAGCCCGGGTAGCCGTAGTACGGCTGCTGGGCCAGTGCACTACCAAGCGCGAGCGCACCAAGGCCGATTCCGACGGCCGCGGCAGCGTTGCCTGCCGAAGCGTTGGTGGGTACGGCAAGCACCAAAGCCGCCGCCACCGCACCTGCCGTCAAGATTTTACTCAACATCACACTCTCCATCCAGAGTTATCAACCAAGCTAAGCATACGCTATGCGAGCATGTAAAACAAAGGTCGCGCGCACTCTCAAACGCCCGATCGTCGTTCAGGTGATTGCGAGTGTTTGAAATTCAACTTAACTTGTGTACTGTGTCAGGAGCACAGCCTAAAGGAGTATCAACTGATGATCGAGACCGGGACTGCTCAACTTCCAGTCAGGCGCTGTTGGTTTTGGGCACACAACTGGACGCCCTGGGAAAAGTCCGGAAAAGAGGAGCGATGGCGCTTTGTGCACCTCCGCAGGGTTAGAATTCGCACTTTTTTTGCAAGAAGGTGCGAGAAATGCCCCAAGACACAAGAATATTACGAGGATAAGATCTACGCCGACTAACTGATCCGAGAGGGCGCCGAGGACGTGACCCGACAGAAAGAAGAAAGATGGAGCAATGCGGCAAGGCAACTTGCCGCAATTTTTTTATGCAATCCTCCACTTCCCTTTTTCTTTTTTAATCAGCCCATCCCGCGCCAATCCCTCCAGCGCTTTTTCAAACATGTGGGACATCCGATGTCCCACATGTAAGGCTCGTTGGTTTTTTGGACCATTTTGTAATTCGCGCAAAATTGCTCCGCGCACCTGGCGCAAACTGCCGTCAAATTTTGATTGTTTGGTGTAATGCGCGCTGCGATGGTTGTTGCGCACGCCGGAGCGTTTGAGAAACGAGCCGTAATCAAACAAGGCGGACTGCCATGTGCGGGGGTCCTGTCCTTTTGCGGCAAGCTCGGCAATCGTGCGAATCGATTCATCTTTGACATTTTTCTTGTTCTGAAAAAAGTGGTGCGTGATAGCAGTGCGCACGTTGGTCTCCAGCAAGACTTCTGGCTCGTTGAATGCAAAGACTTTTACGGCAGAGCGGGTATATGGCCCCACGCCCGGCAGCCCGCCCGACTGAACCGTCGTTCGGGCGGGCGGATGTTTGAGCGCTTCTTTGAAATTGCCCCGATAAGTGCCCACGATTTCCTTCGCTGCATCGTGCAAATATTTCCCGCGCCTGTTGTACCCGAGCCCGCTCCACTCCTTCAGCACCGCAGACAATGGTGCCTTGGCGAGCGCCCGAACGGTGGGAAATTTCTTGAGAAATGATTTGTATTTTTCAATCACGCGCGGCACCTGCGTTTGCTGCAGCATTACTTCAGAAACGAGAATTTTGTACGGGTTTTTCGTTTTCCGCCACGGCAAATCATGCCGACCGTTCTCTTTCCAATAGCTCCACACCGTTAGTTGAAAGGATTTTACGTTATTGCGCTTCATCGTGATGCAAATGGAATATATTCATTAATTTTCCTTTGAGTGTCTCGTCGGTCAGTTTCATTTTGAAACGGCCTATGATTTTTTCTATATCTTCTTCTGTATCGGCACTCAAAAAAGCCTGCATGAATTTCTCCCCGAGTACTTCGTCGAATATGCCATTGTCTCCTTTGGCGAAGAACCCGTTGCCATCGTAA
>DATMZK010000102.1:0-4305 GCA_035560295.1 Minisyncoccota bacterium
GCCGTTTTCCTTGCAGTACATCGACGAATTGATGTACTCGCGATGGAACCGCTGTAAACGACGGTCGAGTTCTTCGGCGGTAATTTGCGCGAAGTTCTGAAAGAGGTACGCATTCCAGGCCGTCGGCTCGAGCCCTTTCAGATCGAGCGTGAAGCTCATGTTGATCCCCGAGAGACCCTCGCGCTCGAGCGGATGCTCGCTGCGGATGATAATCTTGCCGCCTTGATGCAACACAAAATCGCGTGCCTCATCGAAGCTCGCAAACACTTTGGGCACCCGGATTCCCCGAGCCGCCGCAAAAGCCGCGTCTTCGTCTTTGCGCTGCGCGGGAACTATTTGTTGTATACCCATCGAAGGTATCCTTCTTGTTAAGGTGCCCCGTGTAGACCACACGGTAGGTGCCTACGCGGGACTATAGGATGGGAGGTGGATGGATGCAATCGTGGTGGAGTCTGATCAATATGCATCCGCTGGCGACGAGGTTGAGCCGGGTGGGAAGAGGTCGTCGCGATGGATGTGTTCGTACATGTCATTGAGTGGTTCCGGCAGGCCGTTGGAATGCGCGCGCATGCGCATGTCGTCGTTGAAGCTGGTTGCGCGATCGATAAAAAGCCCGAGCGCTAGCACGCACGCGATCAAGCCCACCAGGAGGTACAGCGTCGGGCTGCCGTAGGCGAAGCGGAAGGTGCGCATCAAAATTTCCGCAAGAGCGATCAGAATAATGTCGAGGAGAAGCAGGTGCCACGGGAAGAGCCTCACGAACAGCATGAAGCCGTTGGGACCGCGATGCGTCATGGCGTCGAGAATATTGAGTCGGACGGTAAAGAAAATAAAGCTAAAAAGCAGCACCGAAACCACGAGCGCAAGAAAGAGTACAATCACGAGCGCCACGATTTTGAGCGCAAAATACGTGCGCGAATGCATCATCACCTCGCCGCTGCGGATTTTGCCGAGCACGCGGTCTTTCAGGTCGTGCGGTGGTGTGGTGTTAGGTTCCATACTCGATTTGCATATCTTTATACACTGCTTGTAGAGCCTCGCGCGCACGCTTAAGGCGTACGCCCACCGTGCCCATCGGCACGCGCAAGATGTCGGCGATTTCTTGGTATGAAAATTCTTCCAGGTAGAAGAGCACGAGAATTTCGCGCGATTTTGCCGGCAGTGCCTCGAGGCCGCGATCGATGAGTTCTCGCATTTCGAGCTGTTCGCGCTCGAAATCGGCCGGCACTTCTTCCACGTGATGCGAAAGGAGCGTGTCGAAATCGATCATGGTGAGCGGATTGCGTGAGCGCCCACGCAGGCCGTTTACAAATGCATTGTGTGCGATGCGGAAGATCCACGGACTAAATCGCCGCGTTGCGTCGAAGCTTTTGATGTTGGTAAACGCGCTCACAAACACATCTTGCACAATGTCTTCAATATCTTCTTTGCGTGAGAGAAATTTGCGTCCGTAGCGCAATAGCTTGGCCTCGTAGCGCTCCACCAGCGTACCAAACGCCTCGGCGTCACCTGCCTGGACGCGATATGCCAGTTGTTCATCAGAAAGTACCTCGACCCCTGTCATCATGATTTGATCATGCACGTTCGCGGCATCCGCTGCAAGCGGGAGCTGCAAAATATGTTGCATACGGCTTAATACAATCTTTACGTAGCTTTATTGCATACTCAAGAAAAAGGGCTCGCAGACAAGCTGCGAGCCACACAGTAGACGGAAAGAAGGTTTGTCGCGCGCTATCGAAACCGGAGATTGCGCATGATAATGGCGCACCCACCGGAAACGATGAAGCGCCAGCCGAGCGACTCGTAATGGATCTGAAGCGCTTCTTCCATTTCCGCATTGAAACGCCTCCTGCGTTCGACGTAACGGCAGCCGCCGAACATCAGAAGGGTCTTCCGGACAATCCACGGCAAGTCGAGCAAGAAAAGCCGGCAGTATTCTCGGTGCGAAAGTTCGATTCGAACGGTTGGAACATTTCGGCGTCCGAGAAGCGATGCGTCGATGCGACGAATCACTCTGCAGGTGCGACCTTTTTGTCGCCAGGCGAACACTTGTTCCCGCAAACCCGTCCCGACACAACGCGGGGCAGCTACTGATAAATCTGTCATCACAGCCTCCTTTTGCCGAATGCGACTATACCAAGCGGCATGGAGTCTCGCAACGGCGACTGTTTTACTGATATTGGATAAACGAAGGCGCCGGGGTGAGTTTGAGGACCTCTTGCGGGGTAAGCATGCGCGTGGAAGGCGGGCGCAGATCGGCTTTGTAAAAGAGTTTGAATCCGGTGAATTGCACGGGCTCCGGATAGATGACCGAATTGTAGGTGTTGATTTTTTTGGCTCCGAATCCCCAACCATCCATGTCCATTACAATCTGCACTTCGGGGAGCGGTTTGATTTGTCGATAGTGCGTCACCATGTCTTCGGTGAATCGATGCACCACGAGAATTTTTGGCGGCAGATTGTTGTCGCGCACGAGCTGTGCCAAGTAATTCGCAACGTAGTTGATGTCGGTGGCGTCGAACGTGCCGATCTCGCGCCCAGGCGGCGTGCCGTCTTTCATGGAGAACTCCGGATCGATGGCGAGATTCACCTGCGGCATCGCGAGATATTTTTTGAGCGCCGGAATTTCGCTCTGCACGTTGGAAAGGCCGACCTGCACGTCGAGAAACACGATGCCGTTCACCTGCTTTGCCATATCGATCGCTTTGTCGATTTGGCTATCCGGCATGCGCGCGCGATACATGCCGTCTTTGCCGGCGCTCCCCTGCGCCGTTACCGCAATGTAATCGATCGCAGGAATGACCGGCGTCGAAGGATCGGCAGCTTGCCACTGCGCTACCGCCGCGCGAAGTTTCTGCAATACAACATCGGGCGGATATTGCCCCAGCACACCCATTGCGGTCGAGTAAAAGTTGCCGTAGTAGGCGACGATGCGGTTGAACGGTAGAAGCGCCCCGCCGATTGGATACACTGCATGCACGGGCCAGAGACGCACTTTGGTGCTGCTTGCGGTGGAAGTTGCCGTGGTGCTGGCGAGATTCACGTGCGCGAGAGCGAGCATTTTATTGTCGTAGGCGACGGTGTCGAGGGTGGCCTGCACGCGCACCAACGCGCTCGAGGTTGCGGTATCGGCGTGCGCACGACTGTAATAGATGACTGTCTCATTGAGAAAGATGAACACAAATACGGCGAGGACAACACAGGACAAGGCGGCGACTCCACTCCACATCTTTTTCTCCTTGGCGGACATGAGTGCTAGTATAGCAATTCGTAACTTGTATGTATCATCTTGCAAAAAAACATTTCAAAACGGCCGACCCGCGTCTTCATGAGGCGGCCAAGCAGTGGGACATCGAGGACATCGTGGTTTCTGCCGATCTCTTTCGCGATATTGTGTGGACGATCGTGGGCCAACAGCTCTCGAGTACCGCAGCAAATACCATATACGCGAGATTCGAGAAGCTGTTTCCACGCGGACGCGTGACTCCGGAGCAAATCTTGGCGCTCGCCGATGAACAGATGCGTGCCAGCGGACTCTCGGGCGCAAAAACCCGTGCAATCAAAAATGTTGCAGCGGCAGTGCGACAAGGCGAACTCGATATGAAAAAAATCGCGGCATTGCCGGATGCTGAGGTGGTGGCCACGCTCACTCGAGTAAAAGGCATCGGGCCATGGACGGCAGAAATGGTGTTGATGTTTAGCCTCGGCCGCACCGACATCTTCTCGCCCGGCGATCTTGGGCTGCGCAAAGGCGTGGTGGCGCTCTATGACCTCAAACAAATGCCCGATGAAAAGAAACTGCTGAAAATCGCCAAAGCGTGGTCTCCGTATCGGACCTACGCCGCACGAGTGCTATGGAAACTCGCAGACAAAAACACGCAACGAGTCGCAAGAAAACGCCCTGGAAACAAAAAGTAAAAGCGGCCGCCAAAGTATTGGGCGGCCGCGTAAGGTTTCAAACAGGTTCCTTTCGGCGCATTTTCTCGAGCGTCTTGTTGAGAATGCCGAGCGCTTCGTGGGTCATCTCCGTAAATGACCGTAAAAATTTATAGCTGCGTGGCAACTGAAAGAGCGGTCGCTCCTCGCGGACATTGTGGGGCTCGAACACCAGCGAGCACAACACGCCATTGAGATAGGGCGAAAGAAGCATGCGCTTGGGATGCTCACACTCGGCGATGCTCTGACGGGTCACAAAATCCCGCACCTGCAGGAGGCCGTCTTCGGGCCCGAGGTTGAGAATCTGCAGGCGACCCATCGTTGCCGCCATCACATACGCGCGAATAAACGCCTCCAAGAAATGCTGAT
>DATMZK010000103.1:0-18003 GCA_035560295.1 Minisyncoccota bacterium
CGAGGCCGCAAGAAGGATATCTCTTTCCCGACACCTACTTTTTCCTCCCGAACGCAAATGCAGACACGGTGATAGAAACCATGTCGCAAAATTTTAATGCTCAAATTGCGAGCATCGCTCCGCCGCTTGCGAGCTCGACACACGCGGTGTCGGACATCATCAAAATGGCGTCGATTGTCGAAAAAGAAGCGCGCACGGATCAAGATCGCAAACTAATCGCGGGCGTTTTGTGGCGTCGCATCAGGCTTGGCATGCCGCTGCAGAGTGATGTGACCTTCCTCTATATCGGCAAAAACCCGTCGCTCCTGACCACCAGCGATTTGAAGAGTGATTCGCCCTACAACACCTATACCCACAAGGGCTTACCGCCAACACCGATCGACAGTCCGTCGCTGGCCTCCATTGAGGCATCGGCCCAACCAGTTGATAAGGGCTATTTGTTCTACCTTGCAGACCACAGCGGAGTGACGCACTATTGCAAAACCTACGCGTGCCAGCTCGCGAATGAGCGCACGTATCTGGGGCATTAAGCTATGAAAAATCGGATTTTTGTCGGACTCTCGGGCGGGGTGGACTCAGCTGTTTCGGCTGCAATCTTGCGATCGCGCGGTTTTGATGTGGTGGGCGCATTCATCAAAATCTGGCGGCCCGAATTCACGGAGTGCACTTGGAAAGAAGACCGTCTCGACGCCATGCGTGTCTGCGCGGCGCTTTCGATTCCGTTTCGTGAAGTCGATCTCTCTGAGCAATACAAAAAAGAAGTCGTGGATTCGATGATTCGTGATTATCAGGCAGGAATCACGCCCAATCCGGACGTGCTTTGTAACAGCGCGGTCAAATTCGGTGCGTTTGCCAAATGGGCGACGCAAAGCGGCGCCTCCCTCATCGCCACCGGTCACTACGCGCGCATCAAACAAGTGGCGACACACTTTGAGCTTTTGCGCGGCGCTGATCCAGAAAAAGATCAGTCCTATTTTTTGTATCGCATGACGCAGGCTGATCTCGCACACACACTTTTTCCGGTTGGAGAGATGAAAAAACCGCAGGTTCGTGCGGCCGCGAAAAAATTTAACTTGCCGGTTGCCGATAAGCACGACAGCCAGGGACTGTGCTTTGTTGGAGACGTATCAATGCCGGATTTTCTTCGTCGTTTTATTCCTGTTGAAACGGGCGCCGTGCTTGACGCCGCGGGTAAAGAGATTGGGGAGCACGAAGGGGCAGCACTCTACACACTGGGAGAGCGTCATGGATTCACGATCACTGAAAAAAACGCTGCTGCAACGCCGCACTACATAATCGCGGTGAATGTGGAAAAAAATACAATCACCGTTTCGCCAAAGCGCGAGGACGCAGAAAGTACTCGTGCGGTCCTCCAAGATGTCCACGCCATCTATCGTCCTCCCATGCATGGCACCGAAATTGAAATCCAGGCGAGGTATCGCGAAAAACCGGTTCGCGCTGTTATACAAAAGAACGGGGGAGAAACTGTTGTGCAATCCAGCGAACCGCGCATCTTTCCGCCCGGGCAATCCCTCGTCTTTTATAAAGGTGCCGTGTGTCTTGGCGGCGGCATTATCGGACAGTCGGGAGATGCGGAACGCGTGCCTTCGGCTGTTTTTGCACCGGGCAGCGCTGTAACAAACATCGTTCGCCGGGTACAATAAGGGCGTGAAAGGTCTGTTCTACCGACTCGGTTGGTTCGTCGTGATCGCAAGCATCTGCGCCTACGGCATTTTTATTGTGGCGGGGACTGTCGTGTTTGCCCACGCGTCGGGAAAAGACGATCCGGTGATAATCCGCGACGCGCTCGGTATTGGCGTACACCATTATTCCGGGATGGTTATGGTCGAGAGTTCGTGTGATCAGCTCAATGAACGGATCGATAAGGTGGACGACACCACCTATAAGATGAGTTTTTCTACTTGGCAGGATCCTGCTGTTGCGTGCGATGGGGCGGAAACGCCGCGCGCATTCACCGACACCCTCTTTGCGCCCGATTTCGGGATAACCGTGATCGCCACCTATAACGATGCGCCATTTCCCATAGAACTTGTCGCGGTTGTCCCGCCCAAAACATCCACACCATGAGTACGACATTAATTACAAAAGCAGACGGCGAACGAGAGCCGTTTGATCCGAGCAAACTCGAGCATTCACTCGAAAAAGCCGGGGCTTCATCAATAATGCGAGCCCAGATTTTGTCGCATGTCATGAAAGAACTGAAACCGGGCATGATGACAGAGGAAATTTATCGTCACGCCTTCGATATGCTGAGCCGCCAGGAAGAAACGCCAGTTGCGGCGCGCTACTCCATGAAGCGCGCCGTGTTTGCGCTCGGCCCCTCAGGCTTTCCATTTGAGCGATTTTTGGGTGAGGTGCTGCGTGCGCATGGCTGGCAGGTCCGCTCCGACATCACCCTGATGGGACGCTGCGCACCGCACGAAGTGGATGTGCTTGCCGAAAAGAATGGCAAACGGGTGGGCATTGAAGCAAAATTTCACAACGATCCGGGTGGCAAAACCGACATCAAGGACGCGCTCTATGTGCATGCTAGGTACCATGATCTTGGGGCAACCGCCGATCCGTCGTCGCATGTCGACGAAGGCTGGCTCGTGACCAATACCCGCTTTACTCGCAATGCCATTCGTTACGCGCAGTGTGCAAATCTCACCCTGCTGGGGTGGGATTACCCGACCGACCGCGGCCTGCTACAAATGATCAATGAGGCGCGCGTGCACCCGCTGACCTCGCTTACAACGCTGACCGAGGGCCAAAAACGAGAACTCCTCGCGCACAACATCGTGCTGTGCAAAGATGTTCAAACCCCGCACCTCCTGCAGGAGTATGGTGTGCGTCCAGAGAGTATTCCCAAGGTGATGGACGAAGCCAAACGCCTCTGCGGCGTCTAGTGATATACTTTGCCTATGCATGGAGCGGCGCAATTCATCGATCCGACCAACGTGATTTTTATAAAATTGTTGCTCGCGATGGTACTGGGCGGTCTCATCGGTACTGAGCGGGCGGTGCTTGCTCGCCAGGCCGCTGGAACGCGCACGTTTGGGCTCGTAGCGCTTGGCGCATGTCTTTTTGTAATCGTCGGCAGTTACGTCGACACCGCGTATCTGGGCGTGATCAATTTTGATCCGATGCACATCGCGGCTGCAATCGTCACCGGCATTGGATTCATCGGAGGTGGGCTGATTATTTTCCATCGCGAATCGCTGCACGGGGTTACGACCGCCGCTGGTTTGTGGATTGTCGCCGCGCTCGGCATGGCAATTGGGTTTGGTATGTTTGCAGTTGCAATTTTCACCACCATCTTGTCGCTCGTGATGTTGGTGGGGATGTGGTACGTCGAAGATCGCTTTAAACATTGGTTTAATACGCCTGAAGAGCGAGACAACCACGGCGCTTCCGCCCTGTAATACGGTGCCCAAAACGGGTTTGCTATACTGCGGCGATGAGCGTTTACTACAAACCCAATCGCAAAACAGATTGGAATTACGGCGGCCCGCGATGGCGCCTTTCACGTTCAAAAATCGATCTATTCGTTGAATGCCCGCGTTGTTTTTATATCGACAATAAGCTCGGCGTTGCTCGGCCGCCGGGATTTCCATTCAATTTGAACAGTGCGGTCGACGCACTTCTCAAAAAAGAATTTGACATCCATCGTGCCGACGGCAAAGCGCATCCCATTATGGACACCTACGGTGTGGATGCCATCCCGTTCTCGCACGCAGAAATGAATACTTGGCGGGAAAACTTTAAGGGCATTGAGATAAAGCATGCGCCCACGGGTTTTACCGTTTCCGGTGCCGTTGACGACGTGTGGGTAAACCCAAAAGACGAGCTTATGGTCGTCGATTATAAATCGACCAGCAAAGACGAAAAGATTGAAGCGCTCGATCAAGACTGGCATGCCGGGTACAAGCGGCAAATGGAGGTGTATCAGTGGCTCTTGCGCCAAAAGGGATTCAAGGTCTCCGATACTGGTTACTTTGTGTATGCCAACGCGAGTAAGGATCGCGAGGCCTTCGATGCCAAACTCGAATTTGAAGTCACGCTTATCGCGTACAAAGGGAGTGATGCGTGGGTTGAAGGCACACTGGCCGACATCAAGGCGTGCTTAACGAGTGACGCGGTGCCAGAGGCGACGATTGATTGTGACTATTGCCGATACCGCGAGGCGGCAGGTAAAGAATTGCTGGCACGAATGAAAGCGGGAAAAGCTAAAAAGAAGGATACGGCAACGCTCGGCATATGAAAACATTTACAGAAAAAGTGCGGGATATCGTACGCAAAATCCCGAAAGGCAAGACAATGACGTACAAAGAGGTTGCCACCAAAGCGGGTAACCCGAAAGCGGCGCGTGGCGTCGGTGCGATCATGCGCAGCAACTACAATCGTGACATTCCGTGCCATCGCGTCGTGAAATCTGACGGTACGTTTGGCTCCTACAATCGCGGAGGCACGCTCCGCAAAAAGGCTATTTTGAAAGCGGAAGGTGCGATACAGTAGGTAAATGGCCGATTACGAGGACGTCAAAATCGAGGATTCGTGGAAAAAAGTACTGCACGATGAGTTTGGCGAAACCTATTTCGAGACGTTGCGTGAATTTGTAAAAGGTGAATATCAACACGCAGTCATTTACCCGGCGCCAAAAAATATTTTTCGAGCCTTTGAACTTACGCCTTTCGATAAAGTTGAGGTTGTCATTTTGGGCCAAGATCCCTACCACGGACCAGGGCAAGCAAACGGACTTTGTTTTGCGGTATCAAAAGGAATCAATTTGCCGCCGTCACTGCAGAATATTTTCAAAGAGTTGGAAACAGACATTGGCCCTGTCAAAAACCGAACCGGAGATCTCGAGCGATGGGCTAAGCAAGGCGTCTTGCTCTTAAATGCAACACTCACCGTGCGCGCCCGCGCTGCTGGGTCGCATCAAGGCAAAGGTTGGGAGCAATTTACCGATGCCGTGATCCGAAAGTTATCCGAAGAAAAAGAAAACCTCGTTTTTATCTTGTGGGGCAATTACGCCAAACAAAAAGGCGCGCACATCGATCGTTCCAAACATCTCGTCATGGAATCCGCGCACCCGTCTCCATTCTCCGCCTTCGGGGGATTCTTTGGGTCAAAACCGTTTAGCAAGACAAATGAGTATTTGATCGCGAACGGCAAACGAGCCATTGACTGGCTTTAAATCTTCAAGATTCCTTCAAGTTTCTCTGCCTTTTCGTGCGGCCCGATCACCGCCAAATTCAGGTGCTCGCCTCGGAAAATGTCGCGGGCGACGCGTTGCACATCTGCCGCAGTGACTCTATCGACACCTTTTAGATAATCTTCGAGTGTGCGGATTTTGCCGAAAGTCAGTAGGGATGCGGCAGCGCTGCCGGCGATTTCGTCGGAGGTTTCCATTGATAAGGTTTTTGTGCCTTTCATATACGCTTTCGCTTTTTTCAATTCTTCTCCCGAAACCTGAGTACGTTTTATTTTTTTAAATTCCGCAACAATGGTCGAGACAGCCTTTTCGAGCTTGCCATGTTCCACACCCGCCTGCACAACGAAGTACCCGACATCAGGATACTTATCCACCCAAGCGTGCACCGAATAGGCGAGTCCGCGTTTTTCGCGTATTTCACTAAACAGTCGGCTCGACATGCCACTACCGAGGATTGCGGTGAGCACACCGAGTGCGTATTCATCTCTGTGTCCGTATGGATACGCAGGGACGCCGATCATCAGTTGCGTTTGATCTGTCTTCTTTTCCTTTACTGCCACTCGTGGCTCGTGTTGGTTCCACGCAAAACCAGTGTACTCAGGCGCAGCAGCCTCTTTGAGTCGCCCAAATGATTTTTGTATCGCTGCGAGTACTTTCTTTTCGGAGAACGAACCGGCAACGCACACTACGGTGTTGCTCGGTACATAGTTGCGCTTGTGATAGATCTCGAATTCCTTGCGGGAAAATTTGAGGATATTTTCTTTGGGTCCAAGCACAGTGCGGCCGAGTGGGTGAGTACCAAAAATAAGCGCGTCGAATACATCAGCTACGCTTCGCATGGGCATGTCTTCGTACATCCCAATTTCTTGCACCACTGCGCCGCGTTCTTTTTGGATTTCTTTTGGGGGTAGTGTTGAGTTGAGATAAATGTCAGAAATGACATCGAGAGCGGTATCAACAAACTGCGACCCGACTTTTGCATAGTAAGCGGTGCGATCCTTTGAGGTGTACGCATTGTATTGGGCCCCGACGCCATCCAATTCCTCGCTCACCGCCTTGGCGCTCGGGCGTTTTTTGGTGCCTTTAAAAAACATGTGTTCCAAAAAATGCGCGAGGCCGTTCTCGTGCTCGTTTTCATAGCGCGAACCAGTACCTGTCATTACAATCACCGTCGCAGTCTCGGTGCCCGGCATCGGCGCAAGCACAATCCGAAGGCCGTTTTTGAGGGTGTGCGTTACATATCGCATATTTTGGGCGCAGTATAGCTTGACAAATCCGCAAAATACTTGACATTTTTAGTAAAATCCGATATATCATTTAGAGGTAAGAGGGCATATCACGCAACACAACGCCTGGAGGGCGACATGACCGCTATACTCGTTCCTGGACGGCACACCCCTGGCACAGCGAGCCGGATCGGCGCTGGCATCGTCGATTTGAAGATTACCGGCGACAAGGGCATCATCCGGGACCTATCGAAAAACTTCGAGCCAACTCTGAAGGAGCTACTGAAGAATGGGGCCTTTGCCGGCACATTCTCAGTGTACGTGCGCACCAAGGTAAGAGGCAGCTCCGCCACGAAGGGGTTACGGGTTGGCGGGGTGAATCGCGATGGCGTCTTAATTACCTGGCATGAGGGAGACAACAGCAATCGCATTGAGATGTTGCTGTATCGACCTGGTGACGGGGATGTCGACGTACTCGGATTCCAAAACCGCCTCATCAACGCTTCGGTCCGGATGGACGAGGCAGATGATGCGGAGGATTCAGATCCTCCCCCCGCAAATTCTCCCCCGCCGTTGAATGCAAACAACGGGAAGAGTGGGGGAACCTCACCGCCGGAAGCCCCGACGAGGTCGCAAGAGCGGTTTGTGGATGGCGCGGACAATGTTCAGCTGTTCATGCTGGAGATCGCCCCGCACCTCTCTGCAGACGGTCGTGTCACACGGACGATCTGCGGCCACACGCTTAGCGCAGCATTCGGCTATCATGGGCGAGGCAACGGAGCAATTATCCGAAGCCTCGTTAAGGCAGGCCATTTGCTAGCGGTGGACGCTGTTTGGGTGCGGGTCTCAGCAGGGTGGCTAGGCGAAATTCGCCCGGCACCTGCGCAGCCAGTAGTCAGCGCCGATGCGCTCGCAGGATTGGAGCGCTTGCTGGCCACGGAAAGTGAGGTGCCGCAACTGCGTGCCAAACTGGCCGAGCTTGAATTGGGGATCGCCGACCAAGACGAGCGTATTGCGGACCTGCAAAAGGGACGCGAGCGGCTCGTCGCGGAACGCGACGCCATCAAGGCGAAGCTCGAGAACCCGGTGCTCTCACGGGCGCTAGGCATGCTCGATGAGCTCCGTAAGCTCGGCGCCTTATGACCATGGTTCTTTAACCAAAGTGCCTGTTCGGAGGAACAGGCACTTTCTCTTTTTGCGAAAACACGCTATTTTGTACTGAAATGAACATCACGGAGATACGCACGAAGTATCTAGCATTTTTTGAAAAACGCGGACACGCGGTGATTCCTTCGGCTTCGCTCGTGCCGCACAACGATCCGACCACGCTCTTTACCGGCAGCGGCATGCAGCCGCTGTTGCCGTACTTGCTTGGTCAGCCGCACCCGAAAGGTGCGCGACTGGTAGATAGCCAAAAGAGTTTTCGAGCGGAAGATATCGATGAGGTTGGCGACAACCGTCACACAACCTTTTTTGAAATGCTCGGCAATTGGTCGCTTGGCGATTATTTCAAAACAGAGCAGTTGCCGTGGTTTTTTGAATTTCTCACGGACGTCGTCGGCATTGATCCTAATAATTTGTACGTCACCGCATTCATCGGTGATGAAAAGAATGGAATTCCGCGCGACACGGAATCGGCAGATATTTGGAAAAAGCTATTTGCTGAGAAAGGTATCGAGGCAAAGGATGTCGTGATCGGCAGTGAGCAGGATGGGTATCGGCTTGGAATGCAGGACGGCCGTATCTTCTATTACGATGCAAAGAAAAACTGGTGGAGCAGAGCCGGCGTTCCGGAAAACATGCCGGCGGGCGAGCCGGGCGGGCCCGACTCGGAGGTGTTTTACGATTTTGGCACTTCGCACGACCCCAAATGGGGCGCTGAATGCCATCCAAACTGCGATTGCGGGCGATTTCTCGAGATTGGCAATTCGGTTTTCATGCAGTACATCAAGCAGTCCGACGGGTCGTTCAAAACCCTGCCACAAGCCAACGTGGATTTTGGCGGTGGCTTGGAGCGCATCGCCGCCGCCTCGATTCGCACGCCCGATGTGTTTATGATCGACGTGTTTCAAGAGATCGTTAATTTGCTCGAGCATTTTTCTGGCAAAAAATACGATGACAGCCGCTACCAACACTCATTCCGCATTGTTGCCGATCACATGCGAGCTGCAACGATGATGCTTGGCGATGGCGTGCGTCCGAGCAACACCGCGCAAGGATATGTGCTTCGCCGATTGCTGCGTCGCGCTGCTCAACACGCACAGAAACTCGAGATTGAATATGATAAGGAAGCCGAGAGTATGCTCAATCGCGTCGCGAGCATCGTTATTGAGAAATATAAAACCGCATATCCAGAACTTGAGGGCGACGAAGCGTACAAATTTGTCACTGCAGAAATTTGGAAGGAAGAAAAGCAATTTGGACGGGCGCTTGAACAGGGCATGAAAGAGTTTGAAAGAGTCGCCAAAGACGGGCGTGTCAGTGGACACGACGCCTTTACGTTGTTCACGACTTTTGGGTTTCCCTACGAAATGACGATGGAGATTGCCGCCGAGCGGGGCATTGAGATCGACGAAGAAGACTTCCGCGCGCGCATGAAAACGCACCAAGAGATGAGCCGGGCCGGAGCGGCCCAGAAGTTTGCCGGTGGGCTTGCCGATCATGCCGAAGCCACCGTCCGTTACCACACGGCACACCACCTGTTGCTCGCGGCACTACAAAAAGTGCTCGGCGAACACGTGCACCAACGCGGCAGCAACATTACCCAGGAACGCTTGCGTATCGATTTTTCCCACGGCGCGAAGATGACCAAAGAAGAGCTTGCTGCCGTTGAAACATTGGTCAATCAAAAAATCTCGGAAGAGCTGCCAGTCATTCGCACGGTTATGAAGAAGGAGGAAGCGGAGGCCCTGGGGGCTGAAAAAGAATTTGGGGCAAAATATGCGGATGAGGTTTCTGTCTACTCAATCGGGCCGAAAACAGCGACACAGGAGCATCCGCATTTTGGCGAAGTGTTCTCGATTGAGTTTTGCGGCGGCCCCCATGTGCAAAATACGGCAGAGTTGAAAGGGCCAGATGGCAGCTGGACGTTCAAGATAAAAAAAGAAGAGGCAGTGGCGGCGGGTATTCGCCGCATCAAGGCGCAGCTTGAGTGATATAATTTGAGCAATGAAGTTCGGCACCTCTGCCGCGCGTACGGTGGCGTTCGCTTCGATTGAAAGCGGGAGCGTTTCGCTCGGCGTTGTTCGAATTGATGGGGACGCTACAGCCGTCCTCGCGAGTGATCACGCTGAACTTTCACTCGAAGCCCGCACCCCGGAACAAACAATCGTAGGTTTGAAACAACTTATTGCGGAATTGGGCAAAAAAGTACTTGCCAAGCCAGAGATGCTCGGCCAACAGAAACATATTCGCGAATTTTTTTGCGTGCTGTTTGCGCCGTGGACTTCGTCGCGCATCAATCGCGCAGCAGAGAGTTATCCAAACGCCACCCACATAACGGGCACCATGATCGGTCTGCTTGAGAAAAAAGCAGCGTCGGTCAGTGGAAACGCTCCCGACCTTTTGCAAAGCAACACCGTGCAGATTCTTCTCAACGGGTACCCGACGGCTGCGCCAATTGGTAAGCGCGCCCAAAGTCTCGAGGCAATTGTGCAAATCTCAACGTGCAATCCGGCGATGCGTGCTGCGATGCTCGAAGTCGCCCCGACTATTGTTCCAGGGGTAACACCACCCCTTTATGCGGGCAATGCTGCGCTCATGCGCACGGCTGCGGCGAGCGAAATAGAAGACGTTCTCGTCCTACATGTGTCAAACGAGGGGAGCGAAGCGCTTGTGCTCCGCCGCGGAGTGCCGGAAAAACACGCGTACCTGCAAATTGGCGCGCGCTCCATGGTGCAAAAGGCGATGCCAAACGCGGCGCCAGAGGAAACACTCGCGACACTGCGCCTCATTGCAAATGATCAGTGCAGTCCAGATGCGTGCACTGCTGTCCAGCAAGGATTTGCGAGCATGGAGCCGGATTTGGTGCACACCTTTGGCGAATTTTTTTCTACCACACTTGGGCCCGAACGACTGCCGCATAAAATCATGCTTACCGTCAACCCCGATCTTGCACCCTGGCTTTCCGGCTTTTTTGCACGTATCGATTTCACGCAATGCACCGACACTTCGCAACCGTTTGAAGTCGCCCTGTTGCCGCTTGCGCCGGCGGGGAAAGCAGCGGCCGGGCAGGCGGTCGACCCTGATTTTGCACTCGCGCTTACACTTATCAACAAAGAAACCAACAAATAGGGGCTCATTTGCTATACTCATACGAACGCATGATGGCTAAAGAACAAATGAGAGATATCGTCCCCCCGGATGATCAAAACGAATCAACAGACCGTCCTCGCATCGATCGTGGCATCCGCAATGTAAACATCCCGCAGCGCCGGCCATCCTCTGCGCCGGTGCGCCTGCCGCAGGCACCGCGCCGACCCGGCAAAAGCCGCCGCTGGACCTACGTACTCGCGGGACTACCCATTATTGCGCTCCTCCTGCTTCTCATCTTGTTTGTATTTCGTTCGACCAGCGTTTCTGTCGTACCGCAGGCGCAAATTGTCACCTTTGATGCATCATCACAGTTCACTGCCTACCCAGCAGGAACCTCGACAAGCGACACACTCAGTTACACCTTGCAATCGACCGATCTCACTGGCTCACAATCCGTGCCGACGAGCGGCAGCACGCAGCATGTTGAAACGAAGGCGAGCGGTTCGATCACCGTGGTAAACAACTACTCAACGTCCCCCGTGAAATTCGTTAAGAATACGCGATTTTCGACACCCGGCGGGCTTATTTTCCGCGCGCCGGCAGACGTGAGCATTCCTGGCAAGGTGGGCAGTAAGCCGGGGCAAGTGACGATTACGGTTGTTGCCGACCAAGCGGGGCAGCAGTACAACATTGGACCAACAGCACGGTTTAGCATCCCGGGTTTGAAATCTTCGGCCGCTGAATACGCCGCTGTCTATGGTTTTTCAACCGCCTCAACGACCGGTGGCTTCATCGGCGATCAGCCGGGAGTGTCTCCAGCCGACATGCAAACGGCAGTCGCTACAGTGCGTGCGCAGTTGCAACAGCAGGCATCGGCCTTTGCAGCCGCACAAAACTCAGATGGCGCTATGGCACTTGCTCCAAAAATCGTCTATACCGATGCACCAAGCACGCCCGGCACCGGAAACGCGATCGAGATCCACGAAAGTGCCCACGTTGATGTACCTGTTTTGCCCGCCGCCTCTCTTGCGGCAGCTGTTGCAAGCGCGGTCGCAGCAGACATTACCCCGGGTGCAGTTACGCTCGTTCCTGGCACCGGGTTCGGTACCAATTACGCAGACACCTCGGGCCCGTGGGGCACCAATCCCATCACGTTCACCCTCGTTGGTAACGCACAAATTGTGTGGAATGTAGACACTGCGGCGCTTGCGCAGGCCCTAGCGGGTAAGAGTCAGTCTGCCTTTGCCAGCATCATCGGCAATTTCCCAGGGGTCCAGTCGGCCAAGGCTCGAATCGAGCCTTTTTGGGAGAGCAACTTTCCCTCCAATCCGAAGGAAATCACCGTCACCATAGAGCCACCCGCAGCCGCAAAATAGGCCTTTCTTGACTCCTCGATTAATCATTGCTATTGTGCACAGCGCAGATATGTCCGAAGTAGCACCCGTTGAAGGAATCGTCGAAGAGGCGCTTCCCAACACGCTGTTTCGGGTCAAAATTTCCGACCAAGAGGGCGGCCTTGTGCTTGCCTACCTTGCGGGTAAAATGCGTCTGCACCGCATCAAGGTATTGGTTGGGGATAGGGTTCAGTTGCAGCTTGATCCATACGGTGGCCGCGCCCGGATCACTCGACGCATGTAGCGGCCTTTTTATTTTATGAAAGTCAAAGCATCCGTAAAAAAAATCTGTCTGCACTGCCGCAGTGTCAAACGCCATGGGCGTTTGCGCGTTATTTGCAGCAATCCGCGCCATAAGCAGCGCCAAGGATAACTATGCGTATTGCAGGAGTCACTATTCCCGATGACAAGCGTCTTGAGATCGCGCTGACCGCCGTCTATGGCGTTGGCCGACCGCTCGCCATGCAAACACTCGGCAAGCTCGGTATTGATATCGGCAAACGCGCCAAAGAGCTTTCGGCAAAAGAAGAGTCGTCGCTACGCGAAGCCATCGAGAAATTTACTGTAGAAGGCGAGCTGCGCCGTCAGATCAGCGGCAACATCCGCCGCTTGAAAGACATCAAATCGTTCCGCGGCAGCCGTCACGCAAAACGCTTGCCGGTCAACGGCCAACGCACCAAAACCAATTCACGCACGGTTCGTGGTAACGTCCGCAAGACGATGACCAGCGGCCGTCGCAAGTTGGAGAAAACATAAACCATGGGAAAAAAACGAATCATCAGAAAAGCGGGTGGATCAGTCGATCAAGGGCTGAAGTCTCGATCATTGGCACGTGTTGCCAAGAAGAACATCACACAGGCAACCCTGCACATCCACGCTACCTACAACAACACCAAAGTGCTGCTTACCGATCGTTCGGGCAACGCGGTTGCGTGGTCATCGTCAGGGGCACTTGGTTTCTCGGGAGCAAAGAAAGGAACGCCATTTGCGGCCGCGAAAGTGGGTGAGCTGGTCGGGGACAAGGCCACCATCATTGGCGTGAAGGAGGTCGATGTCGTTATCCGTGGTGTTGGCGCCGGCCGCGAAAGCGCTTTGCGCGGCTTTGCTGGCAAAGGCATCGAAGTGGTGCGCATTGCCGACGACACGCCAGTCCCGCACAACGGTCCTCGTCCGCCCAAACCTCGTCGAGTCTAATATTATTTTCTATGCTCATCGTTAAATCAAAATATAAGATTGCAAAACGCCTCGGTGCTGGCGTATTTGAACAGACGCAGACACAAAAATTTGCGCTTTCTGAGGCGCGCTCGCGTGATTCAAAAAAGGGCGGCCGTCGTGGCGGCTCTGAATTCGGTCGTCAATTGCTCGAAAAGCAGCGCGTACGCTTTACCTACGGCCTTTCCGAGCGCCAGCTTTCAAATTACGTTGCAGACGCCACGCACGCCAAGGATCCTTCTGTAGCGCTCTACAAAATGCTCGAGATGCGTGCAGACACCGCGCTCTATCGCGCGGGCTTTGCCCCAACCCGCCGCGCGGCGCGTCAGGCGGTCTCACACGGTCACATGACCATCAACGGTCGCCGTATCACCACGCCGTCGCACAAAGTTGGGGTAGGGGACGCGCTCGGCATCCGCGAAGGTGCCCGCAAAAGCCCACTCTACGCCGGACTTGCCGACAAACCTTCCGAAGAGCGCCGCTCCGTCCCGAATTGGCTCTCGGCAGATCTCACTCTTCTCGTCGCCAAGGTCGAAAAAGAGCCCGTGTACGTCCCTTCCGAGTCTGCCCTCGATTTCCGCACCGTGTTTGAGTTTTACAGTAGATAGTGTATAATTATCGGCGTTTTTTAAAAACCCCACGTCTTTATTTTTTATGTCCGATTACCACATCGCATTGCCCAGTAAACCGCGCGTCGTTTCGGAGTCGGAACGCAGCGGTACCTATGAGATAGACGGCCTCTACCCGGGCTACGGCTATACCCTCGGCAACTCGCTTCGCCGCATCATTCTCTCTTCGCTCCCCGGCGCTGCTGTTACCCACGTGAAGATTCCGGGTGTTGCGCACGAGTTTTCGACCATCGAGGGCGTGAAAGAAGACGTGGTAACGTTGCTTCTCAACATCCGCCGCATTCGCTTCAAGATTCTCTCTGACGAGCCGCAGAAAGTCATGCTCGATTTCAAGGGCCCGGGCGAAATCACGGCCAAGGATTTGAAACTACCCGGTCAGGTGGAAGTATTGAACCCTGAGCAGCACATCGCCGACGTCACTGGCAAAGCGAGCCTCGAAATGGAAATTTCGGCAGAGCGCGGCCTTGGCTACATTCCCAAAGAACAACATCAGAAAGAGCGCGTTGAAATCGGCATGATTGCACTCGACGCGATTTTCTCGCCGATCCGTCGCGTGAACTACGAAGTCGAAAACATGCGCGTCGGCGATCGCACCGACTTCAACCGTCTCCGCATTCTCATCGAAACCGATGGCACCATTGAGCCGCGCGCAGCGCTCGAGCAATCGATTGGCACCATGATTCATCAGTTGAAGTCCGTTGTTGGGTTCCGCGAGGACGAAGAGGATGTCCGCCCCGCCGCTTCCGACGTCGTCCGCGCCGAAGTGAAGGATCGAGGTATGCCAATGGATTCCGAAATGCTCAAAACCCGCATCACCGAACTGCACATGCCGCAGCGCGTTGAGATGGCACTCGACAACGCCTCGATCCGCACCGTCGGTGGTCTCGTGCGCAAGCGCGAAGATGATCTCCTCGCCATAGAAGGTCTTGGCCAAAAGGGTTTGCAGGACATTAAGCGTGCACTCTCAAACCTCGGCCTTACCCTCCGCGCCTAAATTCCATGAAGCATCACAAAAAAGGTCGCACATTGGGTCGTCGCAAAGGGCAGCGTGTTGCGCTCTTGCGCTCGCTTGCCCGCTCGCTTGTCATTCACGAGGGTATCACGACAACCGTTGCTCGTGCGAAAGAATTGCGCCCGTTTGTCGAAAAATTGATTACGACAAGCAAGGATAATTCGCTTGCATCTCGACGCTCGGTTGCTTCTTCTTTGGGTGGTGCAGACAGCGCCGTCAAAAAATTGCACGACACGATTGCGCCACGCTACGCAAAACGCCATGGCGGTTACACGCGCATCGTCCGCCTCGGACTCGCAGGCAATTGCAACGTGGAGCAGGCTCGTATCGAGTTTGTTGCCTAACCTTATTTATGACCGATCAAAAAACATACGCAATCGACGCAGCAGGCAAGAGCCTTGGTCGCGTTGCTTCAGAAGCTGCCAAAGCGCTGATGGGCAAAACCTCGGCTTCCTACACACCCCACATTCGCTCCGACGTGAAAGTGTCGATCAACAACGTTTCCAAACTGCACATCACCGAGAAAAAGCGCTTGGGTAAAATCTACAGCACCTACTCTGGTTATCCGG
Source organism: Minisyncoccota bacterium (assembly GCA_035560295.1). GTDB lineage: Bacteria > Patescibacteriota > Minisyncoccia > Phycocordibacterales > UBA2100 > UBA10103. The sequence continues at coordinate 15,515 of DATMZK010000103.1, forward strand.
GCGGTCTCAAACACGAGACACTTTCCAACCTTTCCGTGCGCAAAGGCACCGGCGAAGCGCTTCGCCGCGCCGTACGCAACATGTTGCCTCGCAACACGATGCTCGTCGCTCGTATGAAAAATTTGCAAATAACCGAATAGTTCGACTTACTCACTACAAGTAACTTTATGGCAACAATTAAGCAATACACAGAAGGCATCGGTCGCCGCAAAGAAGCGTCGGCTCGCGTGCGCATAACCGCAGCGAAGAGCTCCTCAATGACCGTCAACGGCAAAGACGCCGCCGATTATTTTCCGCTTGAGACGATGGTAAAAACGGCCTTCGCTCCGCTGCAGGTGCTTGGAGCAACATTCTCCGTGTCGGCAAAAGTGCAGGGTGGTGGTCTCAAATCGCAGGCAACGGCTGTGCAACACGGGCTATCTCGCGCTCTCATTGCAGTAACCCCAGAACAACGCAAAGATCTCAAGGTTCGCGGATTCCTCAAACGTGATCCTCGTGCCAAGGAACGCAAGAAGTTCGGTCTCAAGGGCGCCCGCCGCGCGCCGCAGTGGAGCAAACGCTAGTTTGCTTAGCGTTGACATAAGCATTATCAAGTGCTACTTTGCTGCCCGGCATGCTCGCCGCAATGAAAGGGAGATGGGCAGATGCGTTTCGTGACCGGTGCGCTATGCGCACTCTGCGTCCTTGCCTTCGTGGGTTGGGGCGCGAGCCGGATCTACCAAAACATCGTATTTGATCGGAACGTCAGCGGTTACCTCAAGCAGGCGGCCGACGCCAACACCGTCCCGCTCGCACGGGACCGCCTCGAGATCGCGATCAAGGAGGCGGACCGACAAGGCTTGACCACGGGGTTCACCTCGCTCTGGTACACCACGCCGGATGAAGACATCGGATTCTGGCACACCAACCTGTCGGCGGCGCTCTCGCAGCTTAAGGCGCTGCCCGATAACGTGTCCCAGCTGGAAGAGAGCAACGTCCTGAAGAAGTTGCGCGAAACGCTTCTCGATCACGGCAAGGATGGCGAACACGTCACCGTACCGCCCGGCATTTCAATCTATCCGTACAACACCTTCTACCAGTGGTGGTGGATACTGAGTTTGCTGTTGGCCATGGTCTTCCTGATCGTCACAGCCTTTCTCGCAGACAGATCGCGCTAGTAGATCTCGATCAAGAGAAGCCCGCAGACACAAGATCGTCTCGGGCTTCTTTTTTATCTAAAGATAGGGGCTCAGTGACATTGCCGGAGCACAAGCGCTAGTTTGCGTCGATTCCTCGCCTTTGCTAGGCTCGCGAGAGTGCAGATTCAGCATAGGAGGTTGTGATGCCTTTGGTCCCGTCATTGATTGGTGTCGCCTTTACAGCGCTAGGTGTCGTCGGCGTAACTATCGGCATAGCCGGTCGGAAACCCGTTCCACTGATCGGTGGCGCAGTCGTCCTCGTGGCGAGCGTCGCTTTTCTTTTGATCGAACAGTATCTCCAGACGTAAATCGCCGCTCGAGGTCAACATGGCACGACGCCACACCGCAGAGGAAGAGCGGCAACGCAACAAAAACTTCACGCTCATCGGCGTACATGTGACCGATGCGGAGGCAGAAGCAGGTTCCAAAGTCCTTCTCTGGCTGCTCGCTATCGCGTGGTGCGCCCTGATGCTGTTCATCATCATCGCCTCGATTCTCGGCTAAGCTGCCATTTGCCTTACACACTCCAGATGTTTTATCTGGAGTGTTTTTTCTTGAACATTCAGACCAGACGCTGGTATACTCGCCTCATGAACGACGAGTCGCAAGACGAACTTGCCTTTGAGCCCGACGAAGAACTCGGTGACGTTGCCGGCGCGCAGTCAAAAATCAAGAAGCTTCGCGAACAGCTGAAAGAGGCGCAGCAAAAACGCGACGAATATCTTGCTGGATGGCAGAGAGAAAAAGCAGACGCAATAAATAATCGCAAAGAGGCGCTCGTCGAGGCAGACAAACGCTCAGCACGACAGAAAGATGCCATTATCGAAGATTTGATACCCGTGCTCGATAGTTTCGACATGGCGACTGGCTCCGAAAGCTGGGCCGATGTTTCCGACGGTTTCCGCACGGGCATGGAACACGTGCGCAATCAGCTTTTGGAAGTGCTTTCGGCAAATGGTGTGACGCGTTTTGGCAAAATCGGAGAACAATTCGATCCGCGTTTGCACGAAGCGGTGCAAGAGGTTGAGGATGTGGCAGGGGAGTCGCACTCAATCGTCAAAATTCTTCGTTTCGGGTACCGCGGAGGAGATCGAGTGCTGCGGCCGGCTCAAGTAATCGTAAAAAAATAATAGAAAGTTGACAACGGCTTCCAACAAGCGTATACAAATAGTAACCAACTAATTTCGATCTTTCATTATGGCAAAAATTCTCGGCATAGATCTTGGGACAACCAACTCGGCAATCGCTGTCGTAAAAGGCGGCGAGCCAATGATTTTGGAAAACGCAGAAGGTGCGCGCACTACACCCTCA
>DATMZK010000104.1:0-4851 GCA_035560295.1 Minisyncoccota bacterium
AGTGCGCACGAAAGAACCGGGAGGGATTCTTTTTTGCCAACCACTCGCTCCGCAAGAGAGAGTGCTCGAGTGAGTTGTTCCTTGGGGATAGTGAGTTTCATATTCTGTATATATAAATACTATTACTACTATTAGTCCTGTTGATACTGTGGGTATATCCCAAAAACCCAAGTATTCCTCACTATTTTCATCTGTTGTTCATGTTGAAAATGGTGTGCGTAAGTGCATGTCGAGTGGTGATAAGAAGCGGGGGTGGTTGCGGAAGTGGTTTTTTTCATACATTCTTCACAGGTTGTTCGAATGCTGTACACGGGTTATGCGTGGATGAGCGCGCGGATGTGTTCGATCTCTTGGTTGAGCGCGTTGTTGGTTTTGATTTCTTCTTTTATTTTTTCGCATGAGTGAATCACAGTCGTGTGATCGCGCCCACCAAGCTTTTCCCCGATTGAGGGATACGAAACGCTAAATTCTTCCCGCAAAATATACATAATGATCTGGCGCGGGCGCACCACTTCCTTCTTGCGAGTCTTTTCGTAGATGCTTTTTTCCGGAATTTCGTAGTATTGCGCGATGCGGCGAACGATTTCGTCGACCGATACACCTCGCGAAGGCTTAATGTTGTGTTTAATGAGCGCTCGCACGTCTTGTTCGGCGATGACGCGCCCTTTCAGTTGTGATTTGCACACAATCATATTGAGAATTCCCTCAAGTTCGCGGATATTGCCGCGCACATTCTCGGCGATGTAGGTCACGATGTCGTCGGGCAGCGAAAAGCCATGCTGATCGATCTTGGCGCGGATGATTGCCCCGCGCGACTCAAGATCCGGCTCGGGAATTTCGGCAACCATGCCGCCCGCGAGGCGTCCACGCAGGCGATCTTCAAACCCAGGCATGAGCATGGGGTGTTTGTCGGAGGAAAAGACGATTTGTTTGTTACCGTCGCGCAGCGCGTTGAAGAGGTGGAAGAGCTCTTCTTGGGTTTTTTCGGTCGAGGCGATGAATTGCACGTCGTCCATGATGAGCACGTCGTACTGACGGTACTGGTCTTTGAAGTTATTGGCCCGTCCGCTGCGTACGGCGTTGATGTAGTCGACGGCGAAACGCTCTGAGGTGACATAGAGCACCTTGGTGTTGGCGCGCGTCTTCTTGAAATGATTCCCGATTGCCTGGATAAGGTGGGTTTTGCCGCGCCCCGTTGCCCCATAAATGAAGAGCGGGTTGTAGGAGAGGCCTGGACGCTCAAGCACAGCGCGGGCCGAGGCGTGCGCAATTTCGTTAAATGGCCCCACCACGAAGGTTTCGAAGGTGTAACGGGGGTTCAAGTTGTCCCGTTTGTCGACATAGAGCTCGGAGAGATCGAGCGAGGTGTTTTCCACCTCCTCACGCCTCGGCGCTCGGCGCTCGGTTGTGGATATCGGGGTGCGGTGCACAGTGTAGTCGACCGTGCGGACGGAGTTATCGAGACCGCGCAGCGCCTTCAGAATGAGTTTGTGATGTTTTTCCATCAACCACTCCTTCACAATCTTTGAGGGCACCGCCACCTGCACCGCCCCACCCTCTCGGCCTGCAATATCAGTGTTTTTGAACCACGTGCGAAAGCTTGCCTGCGATGTGCCGAGCTCAATTTGGACGAGCGCATTTTGCCAGAGTTCTCGGTTGGACATAGAAATAGAAACGCAGGTCATTATACGCGCGTACGCCGCGACGGGAAGTGGCTCTGTTGTATTCGACGACATCTCGCGGGTGGGGATTTCGTGTGGATAGCTGGTAGAACATTGATTTTTGGCAGGAATCAGGTAGTGTGTCGATTATGAAACGAACTTGGCAGCCAAAAAAGCGCAAGCGAGCCCGTACACACGGCTTTTTGAACCGCACCGCAACCACGAGCGGTCGCAAGCTTCTCCAGCGCCGCCGCCGCAAAGGTCGCGCACGACTCTCGGCATAATGCCCCGCAAACACCGCGTAAAGCGAGCCGATTTCCCCTCTCGATCGCGCCGCATCGGCGGAAAGCTGTTTTCTCTTTCTGTCTCCCCGCTTCCCTCAGGGCACGCCAAATTTTCTTGCGTTGTTTCCAAAAAAGTGGCGCTGAAGGCGCATGATCGCAATCTCATTAAGCGTCGGTGCAAAGAAGCTGCGCGGCCGCTCATACTGAAGATGAAGACTCCGCTCGTACTCGTTGCTTACGCGAAAAAAGAGGCCGCAGGAGCGTCGTTTGCCGCCATTCGTGCCGATCTCGAAAGCCTGCTACAATCCTGCCAATGATATCTACCGCGTTTAATGCGGTTCTCTACCAGCCGCTCTACAATGCGCTGGTTTTTTTAATCGGCGTAATACCGACGCACGATGTCGGCCTTGCCGTTATTGCTCTCACCATAGTGGTTCGCTTCATTCTGTATCCCCTCTCGCGCCGCGCGATCGAATCGCAGCTCGCAATGAAAAAAGTGTCGCCCGAGGTGGAAGCAATCAAAAAGAAATACAAGAAAAACGCACCCGAAGCCAGTCAAGAAATCTTTGCGCTCTATAAGGCGCGCGGCATCCACCCCTTTTCTGGATTCGGCCTCACTCTGATTCAATTGCCGATCCTGATCGCCCTCTATTGGGCCTTCGCCCGCGGCGGCTTGCCCAAGATAGATGCGGCACTGCTCTATCCCTTTGTGCACGTGCCCGCGGCGGTCAATATGGAGTTTCTCGGCATTATCAATATGAGCGCGGCGCACAACATTGTGCTCGCGCTTCTCGTCGCGCTTTCCCAATTTGTCTACACGCGCCTCTCAATGGGTAAGGGCGAGAAAAACTCTCCTGTTGAGGCGTCGCTCTCCGGTGACATGGCAAAAAGTTTTGAATTCCAAGCCCGCTACATGATGCCGGGTATGTTTGGCGTGATTGCGTATTTCGTCGCGGCCGCGGCGCCGCTCTACTGGCTCACCGGCAACGTGTTTATGATTGCGCAGGAATATTTTTCGGGTCGGCGATTCTAACACTGGGGCGCTCGCCCGCGACATCCCCACGTCTCGAAGACTCGCTTCGCTTAGACAAATTCTCGTCGCGCGAATGTCGCGGGCGAGCTTCATAGCTGACTTTTTGCGCTCAGGCGCCCATCGGAGTATAGTGCGCCGATGGATATCGCTGAACAAGTCATCAATCAACTTCTCGCCGCAATGGGCCTCGCGGGCGCCTCAGCCAGCCGCTCTGAAGTGGCCGGGCAGACGGTATTTTCTATCAAAACCACCGGAGATGCGCGCGACCTCATCGGGCCCCGTGGCGACACCATTCACGCCATCGATACGCTGGTAAAGAAGATTGTGGAGCAAAAGTTGACGGGCAAAGAAGCGCCCGAGGGCAGCGAACACCGGCTGCCGATGTTTTTGGTGGACGTCGATGAGTACCGCACGCGCCAGATAAAAGACATCCAAATGAAGGCCAAAATGATGGCCGAACGCGCGCGTAGTTTTCAATACGACGTCGAGCTCTCCCCCATGAGTGCATACGAGCGCCTCATCGTGCACACCGCGCTCCAAGACGAGCCGAATGTAAAAACAGAATCACAGGGTGAAGGACGTAATCGCCGTGTGGTGATTAAATACTCAGTCAGCTAACAGCCGTACGCGTTGCTGGTGCAGTCTCCGTACCCGCTGTTAAAATCACTCAAGAAACTCAAGTTGAGCAAACCTGGATTGATCTGTTTGAGAATCAAATAGATCGACAACAGAAGCAAAAGACCGAAGACAACGTTGCCAATAATTTCTTTTGCTTTTCCTTTCGACGTCCACAAATCGCTGACCATGTAGATGTAGCCGGCGTACACGAGGCGTAGCACGGCGGCGATTGCGCCGAGTGAGATTGCGAACGTGAACACCGTGTTGATGTAGCCGGAGAGACCGTTGCTCGTGTAGATCTTGTTGAGGGCGGTCCCGCCGGGAGCAGGCTGAAGGGGTGTGAATGTTGGCGGAGCGTTCGTGTTTCCGGCGGCAGCTGATTGTTGGCTTGCAGGCTGTGAGCACAATACTTCTTGCCCGTTCATTTGGCATCCGCATGCCATGCCGTCTCCCGAGCAGCCATTGGAATTAATGAAACAATTCGACCCCGAAGTTCCGGCGCAACTGTACGTAAATGCGAGGGCGCTTGTGCAACCAAACAAAAATAACAGAGTAATCAAGATCGGCAGCAAGACAGAGTACAAGTGTCTGGACATATTCATTGGTTTACACGCAGCATCCACAGCGATTGATCAGCACCATTTACAAACGCGATGAAGTTGCCCGACGGGTCGATCGTCGGCTTTTGCACGTCGAGCGCACCCGGCATCGCATACAGCTCGGTTGCCGTGCCCGAAGACACATCGATTTGCCACCAAGAATCGTTGGTGTGCACGAGACCGCGCAGCCAGTCGTTCAGAAATTGCGCGCTCGGCAGTGAATTGGGTACGGCGCAGTACACGATGAGTGATTGTCCAGGCGCCCACACGCATTTTTCTGCAATGGTTGAAAGGGCGATGCGGGCCGGCGGCTTGGTGCCGATTTGTGCAAAGAGTGATAGGCTGCCGCCAGCGGAGGCGCTGAAAAGCAACGCGTTTTGATATGGATCGGGCAGCACTTCGAGCCCGGCAACCGGGCCAAGCAACGGCGTCAGCTGTCCAGTGGTCGAGAGCGTGTATGCGTAGCCCGGGAGATCGTCGGCCGGAGTTTGTGTGAGCACGATAGAGCCACGCCAAAATTGCGGCAGCCAGCCAGCGATCGCAGAAGAAAATAATTGTTTTTGTTTTGTACCGTTCCAATTTGAACTGATGCCAACCGAACCAAAGGTCGACGTCGCATTGCTGAGATAGAACAAGGCGCCAGTGCCTGGATCAAC
>DATMZK010000105.1:0-4409 GCA_035560295.1 Minisyncoccota bacterium
TACCAAAAATCATTTTTGCGTGTTTGAGTTGTTTTTTTATTTCTGCCGCACTCTTGAGGACTTTCAAATTGTGGCCGTGCGCGCAGTCGATCACGATCGCGTCGCATTTGGCGGCGTCGAGCGCGAGCGCGCGATCAACTGCAAACGGGCCACACGCTGCCGCAACCGGCACACCCGCGCGTTTTACTTCGTGCACCATTTCCACCTGCTCTTCCACAGTGCAATTGCGATGCAACACACCAAGCGCGCCCATTTTGCCAAGGGTGATCGCCATCTTCGCTTCGGTTACTTTGTCCATCGCGGCCGACAAAATCGGCAACGACAAATCGATCCCGGCGATCCGGGTTTTGAGCGAGGCTTCGCTCGGCTCGATCGCGGAGGCGACCGGGCGGATTAATACGTCGTCAAATGTGAACGACTCTTCAAGAATTTTTCTTGCCATGTACTATGGTACTCCAAACACGAAAAAATGCAAGTGTCAAAAGTGCAAGACGCGACGGTGAAGACAGTCGCGTCTTGTTTTGAGAAGACGGCTTCGGTGCAACAACGCCGCGTACGAGATTTCGAAGTGTTACGGACGTGCCATGGCGCGTGCCAGTTTTTGCCCGTGCTCATGCAACTCCTCTGGTGAAAGAGCTGCGACGGTCTCGATCGGAAAGTCCCGCTCAAGGCCGGAAAGGCCAAAATGCTGGAGCAACGTAAGCCACCCTTCTGTCGTCAGTTCGTAGCCGCCGTGCCAGGCCTCGGAACCGGTGCGTTCCGATTCGGTCCAGATGGCGAGCGTTTCGTTGGGCCAGCGCCAATCCGCCGCGCGTGCCACATCACCTTCAATCCACCGTACACTGTGTGTCATCGTCCTCTCTCCAGATTGTCCAGAAAGATTGAACCATCGATCAGAAAATGATTCAACTATCGGACTAGTTGTTATTTCTTCTCAATCGCCGCCTTGATGAACGCATTGAAAAGTGGATGTGGTGCGAGTGGACGGGCGCGGAGTTCGGGGTGGAATTGGGTGCCGAGCATGAAGGGGTGTTCACTTTTGGGGAGCTCGGCGATTTCCATGAGTACGCCGTCGGGCGACTTGCCCGAGAACACGAGCCCGCTTTTTTCGAGCTGCGAAATGTAATCAGGATTCACTTCGTAGCGATGGCGGTGGCGTTCAGACACTTCTGATGAACCGTATGCCTCCTCTGCGATGCTGCCCGAAGAAAGTTCGCATGGATAGGCGCCAAGGCGCATCGTGCCGCCGTAGTCTTTGTTTTTTAATTTTTCGATTTGCTCGGGCAAAATCGCAATGATCGGATGCGGCGTCTCCGCATTGATCTCAGTGGTATGCGCGCCCGCGAGGCCCGCAACATTGCGCGCGTATTCGACCGTCATCAACTGCATGCCGTAGCAGAGGCCAAAATATGGAATCTTGTTTTCGCGCGCGAAACGAATCGCACGAATTTTGCCTTCGATGCCGGTTTCGCCAAAGCCGCCGGGCACGAGGAGGCCATCGAATTTTTTGAGCTCGGCGATGGCATCATCGCTGTCTTGGTAATCTTTTGCATTCAGCCATGAGATTTCGGGCTTCACGCCGAGGTGATAGGCGGAAAATTTGATCGCCTCGATCACCGAAAGGTACGCATCGGAGAGCACGAAATCACCCGTGTCGAAATATTTACCGACGATGCCAATCTTCACCTTCTCGCGACCGTTGTGCGCGTGTGCGGCAAAATCGCGCCATTCCTGGAGCTCTGGATCGTGCTTGCCCGCAAGTCCGAGATCGCTCAAAATAATTTCCGAGAGCTTATCGCGTTCGAAATTGAGCGGGATGTCGTAAATCGAAGCGGCGTCGGGGGCCGAAATGATGTGATCGGGCTCAACGTTGCACCAAATCGCCAACTTTTCCTTTCGCTTTTTGTCGAGCGGGTGCGTCGAGCGCGCGATGATGATGTCTGCCTGCACGCCGTATGAATTCAGTTCACGCACGGCATGCTGCGTGGGGCGCGTTTTCATCTCGCCGATCGTGGAGGGCACGGGCAAATACGACACCATTACAAAGAGTACGTCGTCTGGGTTTTTCATCTTCAGCAAACGCGCTGCTTCGATGTAAAGCGCGTTTTGAAAGTCGCCGATCGTGCCGCCGATCTCGACGACCGTGACATCCGTTTTGCCAATTTCGGCCGATTTTTTGAGTCGCTCCACAATCTCATCGCGCACATGTGGAATCGCTTCGACGAAATGCCCCGCGTATCCCAAATTGCGCTCGCGTTGAATGACGCTCTGATACACCATGCCGCTCGTCATGTAATCTTCGGGGCCCAAATCGCGATTCAAGAATCGCTCGTAGTTGCCCATGTCCTGATCGGTCTCGAGTCCCGAATCAAGCACGAACACTTCGCCGTGTTCGGTCGGGTTCATGGTGCCAGCGTCGACGTTTAAATACGGATCGATTTTTACCAAATTGACCGCGAGGCCGCGGCTGGAGAGAATTTTGCCAATTGAGGCGGTTGCAATGCCTTTGCCCACGCCCGACATCACGCCGCCGACGACGAACACGTATTTGTGACCGCTGGTACCCCGTCGTGCCATACGCTACATCGTAAGATACCGTCGCACGGCAAGGTAGGACGAAAGTGCGCCGAGTGCGATGCCGCACCCGAAGATCGTGGCGAAAAACAGCAGCGAATGATCGATGAAATAGCTAAACACATTGAATGTGCCGAAAAATGCTTGCGACGAATCGCCAAACGACAGCGTGACGGGATACAACACCAGGAGCACCACAACGGCAGAGATCACGCCGTAGAGCACTCCCGTGACGATGAACGGCCCGCGCACATACCAGCGGCCAGCGCCGACGATGTTCATGACGCCAATCTCATCGCGCGCCGTGTAAATGGCGAGCCGGATGGTGTTGAACGTGATTAAGAGACTCGCAGCGGCCAAAATGATGCCGATCGCGATGCCGAGCTTGCGCGATGTGTCGATGATGTTTGAAAGCCGCGTGATCGCCGTTTCGTTTTGCTGATAGTTCACTTTATCGATCGCGCCGCCGGCTGCGGAAGCCTGTTGATTTTGCAGATACTGTGCGATTGCCGGATATTGCGACGTTTCTTTGGCGCGCACCTGCAACTCGGCGCCAAGCGGATTGTCACCCAATTCCTGCAATGCTTGCATGGTGAGCTGATCGTTGGAGTGGCGCGCCTGAAACTCGGCGAGTGCCTGATCGGCAGAGATATAGGTGGTACTCGCCACTTGCGGAAGCGCAGCGAGTTGCTGCTGAATTTGGTGAATTTGGTCGGAGGTGGCGTCTTGGGTGAAGTAGACGGTGACGTCGACTTGATTGGTGAGCGACGTGAGGACAGAGGTGAGCGCAGCGCCCGAAATAAGGAGCGCGGCGACCACAAACAACGTGATCGTCATGATGAACACCGCGGCAAGCGAGACGAATCCGTTGCGGATAAAGCCGACCAAGCCATATCGCGCAACTCTCTTGATGTTGGTCCACAGCGGCATAGCAATATTAAAGCACGAACGCGCCGTGGGGATCATCGCGCACTACCCTGCCCTGATCCATGGTAACCACGCGTCTCCCCACAGAATCGACTACCGTTTTGTTGTGTGTGGTAAGCAGCACCGTGGTGCCCAAATCGTTGACGCGCTTGAGGATTTCGACGACGTCGTGCGCATTGATGGGATCGAGATTGCCGGTTGGTTCATCGGCAATCAGCACATCGGGCTGATTGACGATGGCGCGGGCGATCGCCACACGTTGCTGCTCGCCGCCGGAGAGCTCATGGGGAAAACTCCAGATTTTTTCTGCCAGGCCGACGAGATCAAGCACGTGCGGCACATCGCCCTGTATATCTTCGTCGGTTTTGCCGGCAACTTCCATCGCAAAGGCGATGTTTTCGTACACGTTTTTGGTCGGCAAGAGGCGGAAATCTTGAAATACGGTGCCGATGTTGCGTCGCAACTGCAAGAGCGCTTTGCTCCCGAGCTTGGGAATCTCGTGTTCGCCAAAATACACACTGCCTTCGGTGGGCAGCACTTCGGCAAACAGCATTTTGAGGAGTGTGGTCTTGCCGGCACCCGAATGACCCACAATCGAGACGAATTCGCCAGGCTTGATCGAGAGCGTTACGCCTTCAACCGCAGGAGTGCTTCCTTCGAAATAGATCTTGGTGACGTTGTCGAAGTAAATCATGAAAGGAAAAACAACGGATTTGATTATACCCTGCTTTTTCGGCAAACAAAATTCATGCAAGCGCTTGTGCCACAGCGACAAGGGCGTATGATTTCGACAGGGTGAAGTTTGTATGAATGTTGGGAGCGTAGTCACATGGACAGATGTTTTTGCGGCATGGTGGAGCTTGAAGTGGATGGTGCGTACGCGATCGTCGCGGGTGTGTTGACCCACA
>DATMZK010000106.1:0-4739 GCA_035560295.1 Minisyncoccota bacterium
TCACGCACGACGAATCCATCACCACTTCCGATTACTTTACCGTGCGCAAAAATGGCAAGGTTGTGTATCGTCCCACCTGTCACTACGCCTACCACCCGTGCGATGCCGCCGTACTTTCGCTCCACGAAATGGCGGGCAAAAACGGCAAGCAGCAAAAACGCCAGCGGCTCATCGTCGATGAGGTCGTAAGCGGCATGGACGAGCTCGGCGTGCTCCTCATGGGTCACAAAAAGAATGCGTACTGGTACGGTTCGCAACTGACCATAGAGGAAACGCGTCGCGTCGCTCCCAACAACAACGCAACGTCGCTGCAAGTCGCAATCGCCGCACTTTCGGGAATGCTCTGGGCAATGCAGCATCCCACGCTCGGTTTGGTGGAGCCCGAAGATATCGACCATGATTTTGTGTTGAAAATCTCAAAGCCATATTTGGGGAAAGTGGTCGGCAAGTATTCTGATTGGACGCCGCTTCAGGATCGCGGCGCGTTATTCCCCGAAGATCTCGATCGCAAAGATCCGTGGCAATTCAAGAATTTCCGAGTTTCATGACGATTGGACAAATCACGCGATTGCGTGTACATATCGTGCAGGCTTGAAGGGGGATGGTGATGAAAAAAGCGGAGCGTCGGGCTCGGCGCGAAGCACTACGTGTGGCGCAGGCTGCCACTGAATCGTTGGAAGCAGTTCGATCGGCGCTGAATGGGGAATTGACGCACCTGTCGACGAAAACCGCACTGAGCGCGGAGGATCTTGCGCGACTGAACGTGTTCGCGCATCGACTCGTGCAGACTTGTTTCGAAATTGAAGAATTCGGTCGGCCAACGCGCATCTTCAGCATACATCCGCTGCTCCGGAAAAAGGAAAAGCGAACCCCGAAAACGGAAAAGAATACCAAGAGGGAGAGACTCACCCTCCAAGACGCCGCAGAATGATTCATTCTCGCGGCGTCTCACTTTTTATACAAAAGAAAAAGCGCCGGATCACAATGGATCCGGCGCTGCAATGGGGGAGTGGCTGGAGATCAGAACGTGTTTCTCCGATAAAAATTGACGCATTCGCCAGCTGGCTTGCCGCCCGCAACCTCGCTGACGATTTGGCGATAAATCGGATGTTCTCCGAAGGTACGCGTCTGACATATTGCTGCCAGTGTCCCGGCATGCTCTTCGAGCGCCTCTTTAGCTGCGGTGATAGCAAGCCCTTCTCGGGTCACTTCGGGTGCATGCGAATTCGTAACGAAAGCGGCCACGTTTTTTCTCCCACGCTGGTTGAAACAAAAAGATCAATCCTCCAGACCTTGCGATCCGGAAATTTGGTTCGGAATGTTCCGGAACAAATTTCCATGTCGCAAAAAAGAAAAGCCCCGTTGCCGGGGCTTTTCTGTGGTTTTGCTTTTTTGTGTTTAGCGCAACGTCACAGCCGCCCCTTGTCGGGAGGTAAAGTAGGAATAAAACCACTTGGCTGCTGCGCTCATAAAGATCATCATAGGGTGGGGCGGTATGTTTGTCAATCAGCCTCAGGCTGTATTCGTTGGAGCGTATCTTCGATCAATAATTCGAGCGTATCGATCAGTGTTATATCGTTCTCGCTCCGTAACAATTCTGATACTTCTGTACACCCTGCGATATAGATACTCGCTCCGTCTTTTTGGTGAGCGTTTGCGATTCGCATCAGCATCTCTTTATTCTTTTTTATTTCACCTGTGGCGTTGTAATTGGCAACTACATTGCCAATCTCAATGAGTTCGCTTTCGGCTGGATCCGAATATTCTCTGCCGGGAATGTTGTAGAGTCCGGAGATGACCGTGGCTGGCGTAGCAAGCGTGCAAATTTTACCTTTTCTTTGCCCGACTGCCTTCGCAACAATCTGCGCAACGTCCGAAATATTCGAATAACCAGATTGTTTTATCAGCTGTTCTCGAAAGACATGGATGCTATTGCACGCCATCACGATGTAATCAGGTTGTAATGCTGCCAATTCTTTCAGTCCTTCCACATATGGTGCAAGCATCTCATCTGTGACCTGTAGCGTTGTTAATTCTGGTGCATTGATGCTGTTGATAATGATCTGCGGGTAATCCGCATTGCGGCGTATACGACCACGCTCTTGCAAGCGCTTGATTATTTCGGCATAGAAGTAGCAGCTCGCTTCCGGTCCGATGCCGCCAAGAATTCCTAGTTTCATATTGTTATTTGTACGTTAGGTAAGTTGTTTGGGTTGCCGGGCGCAATTGCGCTCGGCAACCCGATTGTTAATAGCTCCTGAACTTCACCGCATCGGGATGACCCTTCGCACTGAGATTAAACGTTTTGTTGTGACCGAAGGGAGAGGTGTATACCTCGAAGTCTTCCCATGTACGACACTCAGCGACAATGTGTTGCGAGATTGTTATCGCCACGGTTGCCGGGGCATAGCTGTGCGACAGGTGGCCAAACGCGGCTACGACTAACCGACGGGCGCCCACTTTTTGCGCGATGCGCCGGATATCTTTGTGCAGACGTCGAATTTGCAGCTCGCCGTCGTTTTCCTCGAGGTGGAAAAGTGCCACAAGACAATCTTCGACCAGCACCGAGCGATTACCGTCGTCGACGTTCTCTGGTCGAGTGCCATTGATCCGCTCGGACGGACTTTCGACATCGAAGCCGAACCGTTCCGCGTGCCAAAATTGCGCTTTCATGTAGCACTCTTTCTGTAAGGACTGGGACACACAGGGTCTCCTGTATCGGAGGACTCCGTCGAGGATCCTGTGCTATCCGCTCAACATCCCTATAAGGCAGACAGCAGAAAGATCCTCGCTGGAATCCTCCAGCGGGTTTGGGATGTTGAGGAGCTGAAAAGAACACCGCCTTAAGGGGCGGGCATTGGGGACGTTGCACCAATTCAAAGCTCGCCGCTCAAGAGGAAAGCGGTCTACGCCAGAGAAATTGTTTGTTTGTGATTTTCATATTTGCGATATGTCATCTGTCCGCTTATGAGCGAACAGATTGCAGACAACAAAAGAAAAAGAGGGGTGGGCGCCGACACGATGTCGGCGCCCCGTCCGCTCGACCGGAAGAATCCTCCTTCCCTTTGAGACGGACTACGAACTGGGTAGCGGTGGTGCGAGACTGCGCGGCGGCTTGAATGCCGAGATGCCTGCTGCAATGTGGCTTGCGCGATCCTCCCCTGTGCACGAGCGCTCATTTTGCGGCGCGAAACCATTTTGAGTCGTCATGCCGAAACTCGCTTTGGGCATGAACGAGGCGCACACATTGAGACCCGCGTCGCTCTCGAGGTACGTCGGCCGGTAATTGCGGTCTTCGTAGACCACGATCATCGGCGTTTGATGCACTCGGAGCATTTCGACGATGCTCTTCAATAGTTTGCATTCCGGCTCGCTTGCGGCACCTGCAAACAGCACGGCCAGATGCGCGTCGATTCCGTCGAGCGTGCTGATCCAGCCGAGTTCCTGCGGATTCGGGCCGATAAACACAGCTGCCGCGCACTCTTTGGTGATGTGCGATTTCACCTGCTCGATAAACCCACGCTGCTGCTCCCCCCCAATCAGATACGCGACCATGTTCCACTCCCTCCACTGGTTACCTGAAAGAACAATCGGTTTTGCGTTGCCAAACAGAGCGCAACAAAAAACCGCCCTTATCACACAAGCAAATGCTCATGCAATAAGGGCGATTTTCACCGCGGTGCCACCTTAGTTTTGTCTTTCACCAGCTCCGAATATTCGACACTGGTTATCCCGATTACGGGGGAGTCCGGATTTCCACTCACGCAGAAATCTCCTTGTCGCGACAAACGCGACGGATCTAGGCCCAATCCCACGTCATACGTGGGACCTAGATCAATGGATGTAACTGCGTCCACTCTACCAACGCCATAAAAAAAATCAAGGCCATCCCATAATGAGGGATGGCCCTGCGATAAAGATCAATCGTCTATTTCTTCCTGACACGGCGCGACATCACCAGGTCGTGGTAATACCGCTGCGCGCGTTTGGTGAGGGTGGGCTCGCTTGCCCACGCTGGCAAGAATGTCATGGTCGCAACTCTGCGACGCGGACACACCTCGAGCGCTTGATCGCCGACGCCGAAGCTCCCGGTTTCCGGCAGATCGGCAACTTTGACACGCGGAAGCACCTTACCCATTTTCTCCACCTCTTTCGTCACGCGGTGTGCGACACGAGCAATCGGGAGGATCGCCCGCGAACGCATTTGGTTCTTCGTAGAGCGGCAGGAGCGAGCGCGCTCGCTCCACCATCTCGGGCGGATATGGGCCGCCTCGTTTGGGAAGCTTGTCGCTCATGCGCGCTGCCGGCGCAAGCTACGCGCCACAATGGTTTCGTCGAGCATCCCTGCGATCGCACGCATTCCCTCGCGCGAGGGATTTGCGAACGAGTCGAGTGGGATCACGTTTGCCACGCTGCCCAAATCGGCAAAATCGCAGCCGTTGGAAAACGTACCGACGCACGCTCGGTTCGTTTTCGGCGCAATTTCGGCAAACGCGAGGTACCAAGACGCCGGCGTCAGAAACAGCGCGTATTTTTTGCGCCACGCCCCGAGCATCTTCAGCACCGTTTCGCCGGCTTCCACATGCCGCGGTTCGCCGTCGAGGCAGAGGAACACCATCGCCGGGTCTTCCGAAAACAGTTGGTCGCACATGCGCATCACTTCCGAGCGCTGCCACGCGGGCGAGATCGCTCTCGGCACAAACGCGATTCCATGTTCCGAATGGACCGCGAGTCGGCCG
>DATMZK010000107.1:0-2257 GCA_035560295.1 Minisyncoccota bacterium
GCGAGCGCGGCAAATCCTGCGCTCATGTGCACCACCGTGCCGCCAGCAAAATCAAGCGCTCCCATCGCGTGCAACCAGCCATTTGGCGACCACACCCAGTGCGCGATCGGATCGTACACGAGCGTCGCCCAAAGCAAGGTGAAAATAACGAGCGTCTTAAAACGAATGCGTTCCACGAAGGCGCCAATGATGAGTGCCGGCGTCACGATTGCAAACATCGCCTGGAAAATCATGTACACGAGCGCGGGGATGGTCGAGGCGTAATTGTTGTCGGGCGCAAACCCAACGCCCGCGAGTCCAAAGTGCGACAAATTCCCTATCAATCCATAGCCGGCGTCCGGTCCGAACGCGAGCGAATAGCCCACGATCACCCACTGCACCGAAATGAGCGCGAGAATGAGAAGCGATTGCTTGAGTACGCTCACGATGTTTTTTGACGAGACCATCCCGCCGTAGAAAAATCCCACCGCCGGCGTCATGATCATCACCAAAGCGCTCGAAGCAAGGAGCCACGCGGTATCGCCGCTGTTGATCGCGCTCGCGTCGTAGGCGCCAGCGGACGCTCCAGCAAAGTGTGTAGCGAGCCAGCCCACCAAGATGCCAATCGCAAGAATAATGAGTGCGTACGTCCACAAACCCGCGCGGCGTCCGCGCGCTAGAAGCTGTTCCATAAATATTGATTGGTTACCTCATGGTGATAAATGATTTCGCCGCGTTTGACGCTCGTGCCGAGCGCTTTGGGAGAGCGATCTGCCGCGGCCTGTTTGAATTGGATGTATTTAGTCTTGCTCTCTTCGCCGAGAATTTTGGTGGTGAACTTGCTCGATTTGCAGAGCGCGATTGCGTCGTTGATGTTGTCGGGAAGAAACCGCACACGATCGCGCTTTTCTTCATCTTTCTGCAATTTGTCGCCCTCGAGCCCCGTGCGCAAAAGCGTGTAGAGCACCAAATACGGGTTGGAGTCGGGCGCGACGCTGCGCACCTCGATGCGAGCTGTTTTTTCGTTTCCCACCGGGATGCGGATCATCGATCCGCGATCGATCGGCGAGACTTTGATCTGATTCGGCGCTTCGTAGTGCGGATCGAGGCGACGATAGGCGTTGACGGAGGAATTGAACACGAGGCAAATCTCCGGCGCGTGATTGAGAAGCCGCAAAATGAAATCCCACGCGACTTTCGACAGGCCATCTTTGCCTTTCGGGTCGTGGAAAATATTTTTTCCCGCTTTGCCGAGCGAAAAGTTGGTGTGCATGCCGTTGCCGTTGATGCCCACAAAGGGTTTTGGCAGGAAGGTCGCGGTGAGGCCCATGTTGCGCGCGACTTGTCGGCAGACCAGTTTGTAGAGCTGGACGTTGTCGGCTGCGCGCACGACTTCGGCATACGAAAAGTTCATTTCGAACTGTGAGGGTGCAACCTCGGGGTGATCCTTCTCATTTTTGAAGCCCATGGCTCGATGCGCCTCTGCCGCGCGGTCGATAAAGACGCGCAATGTGTCCATGGGAAGCGAGTGAAAATAGCCGCCGGTAGAGACGAGTTCGAATCCCTTTTGGGCATCGAAGTGCTGCTCGGCGTTTTCTCCTGCGACCACGAACCCTTCGATTTCGCCTGCCGAATAGGCCATCGTCCCATCCTTTTTCTTCATGGCCTCGGTGTAGGTTTTGAGTTGACCGCGAAAATCGGAGATGTAGGGGCTTCGATCACGATTCATGACCGACGCAAAAAAGATGACCTTGCCTGGGCCAAACACGTCGGCCGGCATCCAGCGAATCGATGACCAGTCGACTTCGAGGCGCAAATCGCTTTCGTGCTGCGGTGTGAAGCCGCGAATCGAGGAACCGTCGAACGTAAGATTGGAAAGTGATTCAAGCAAAAACTTTTTGTCGTAATCGAGCATGTGCAGGCGACCTTCGATGTCGGTGAAGCACAGCGTCACCGCTTTGATGCCCTTTTCTTTTTTCAAATAGGCGACGTGTTCTTTTTCGAGCATCGCCGGCGATTTTTTCTCCGCGTCGCTCTTTGCTTTCAAATTCATTTCTTCGAGCTTGTCGTACGAAATTTCGAGAAAGTGTTTCAGATTAGTATTAGTCATGCAGAAATTAACCTAATTACACTAGTAATTAGGTTAAATATACCTAGATTTATCCTACCTATTCTTTTTGCCTGTGGAAAAGCCCTTTTTATGGCTCTGCGCGTATCGTATTCCAGATATCCGCGACCTCAATTGCACCCTCGCGCAGGATGACTGGCTCTTCGCCGG
>DATMZK010000108.1:0-10152 GCA_035560295.1 Minisyncoccota bacterium
ATGTCCTACCATTAGACGATCCCCCAACATATCCCAAACACCATGAGAATAGCAGAAAAGCTGGGCTTCGTCTCCAATAACAGCGCCTGCCCTACTCGCTTAGCGTGGCTAGAATTTCCTGAAACTCTTTTTGTTTTTTGAGAAGCAGCTCCTGTCTCTTTTGCGGATAGAGCTCTCCAGGTACATCCGCGGTGATGACCTCGATCTCATTCAATACGGCATCTATTTTTTGCAAAACATTTTCGTTCGCATGTGCAATAAGGTGCGGCATGCTGAAACGCTGCTCTACATCTCTCCCATCGAGCAGTGCGTATGCGTCGGGGTGATTTATCCGAAAATACTGAAACAAATTCCAGATCTGGTCGCATAGCCTTTCGATCCGTCTTTCGGGTGAAGGGTTGGATACTTTGTCAAGATGTTCCATACGCTAGAGATACAAATTCCTCCCGGCCTCGGTCGGAGTGAATGCTGCGTCGAAGCCGTTTTGGATTACTTGATCAAGTTCGCTCTCGGTGAGGCCGCCGTGCTCGCGCACGAGTTCGATTTCTTTCAGCAAATTGGTGTGGAGCATCGCCGGGTTGTCGGTGTTGATGCAAAATTTCACCTCATTGTCGATCAGCGTGCGCAAAATTTCTTTTAGGTGCGCATGATCTTTGATAAAGCCCAGTTTGAGGCTCGAGGTCGGGCAAATGCAGAGCGTGAGATTCTTTTTGCGCACCGTTTCCATGAGTTCGGGCGAAGTGTAGGCGCGAAAGCCGTGGTTGACGCGATTCACCGGCAACACGGAAAGCACGTGTGCCATTTCTTCGGCGGTGCCGTCCTCGCCCGTGTGGGTTGAAGTTTTCAATCCTTTTTCCTGTGCTCGCGCAAAGATGCCGGCGTAGTCGTCGTAACGGAAGCCGTCGGTTGTCGGGCCCGCCATGTCGATGCCCACCACGCCGCGATCGCGATATTTGATCGCCTTTTTTGCGATGATTTCGTTTTGTCCGTAGGAAAGGCGACGATCCATGACGAGAATGATGCCCGCGCGCACCATGGGAAATTCGGCAAGCGCACGTTCCATTCCGCGCAAGGCGCTCAAAATAATTTGATCCAAATCGCGCTCGCCTTCGCGATTGCGGAACATGGGGTTGAACGACGGTTCGATCAGCGTGATGTTGTTGGCGCGATACGCGCCATTGACCACCTCGTAGAGCGCGCGCTCCATCGCGACAGGCGACGATTGAATGAGTTCGGTCCAATGAAAGAGTTTGTGATATTCCTCCCAGGAAACGTTGTCGCGCCGACCGAGCGTCGTCAGATCATAAAATTCCCAATAGTCTTTTGAGGGCAGTCGAATGCCCTGTTCGTGCGCAATCGACCACAAGATATGTGGATCAACGGCTTGTCCGAGGTGGAAGTGGAGTTCAGCGAGTTCTTTACCGCGCTCCTGCATGCGCCATTATCGCATACCGCCGGCTGCGATGTCCACAACTGCAAGCTCAAGGGGCAGGTGCGGCACCGCAGCGTACGCCATTTGGCTGTAGGCCTCGAGCACGATACGCAGCATGTCGGAATTTACCGTTGTGCCCCCCGCAAGTTCTTTGGCGAGCGTTCGATCGGTTTCGGTTAGTTCTTCGGAGAGCTCCTTGGCAAGATCGGGAGCGTTGCGCATGAGAAGCACGATGCGCATACGATGGATGAGTAGGCGCGCCAGCGTGCGTGCGTCGACACCATCTGCAATTGCGCTGCGGATTGCTTTTAGCCCAGCGTTTGCATCTTTGGTTGCAAGGCCTGAGAGTAGCTGCCGTACCAATTCGCCCTTCGGCGCGCCGGAAATCTTTTCAATATCGGTCGCACTCACCTTCTTGCCACTCGAAGCCGACAATACTTTTTGCAAAATCGAGAGCGCATCGCGAAACGATCCTTCGGCAAGAAGCGCGATGAGCTCGGCTCCAGCCCGCTCGAGCGAATATCCTTCTTTTTTTGCGATGTCCTCGATGATTTCGGAAAGGATTTCGCGTGTCGGCTGTTTAAAGGAATAGAGTTCGCAGCGAGATTGAATCGTGTCGGGCACTTTCTCGCGCTCGGTGGTTGCAAGCACAAACATCGCATGCGATGGCGGCTCTTCGAGCGTCTTTAGGAGCGCGTTCCACGCAGGTGTCGTGAGCATGTGCGCTTCGTCGATGATGTAAAACTTGTAGGGAGAATCAAACGGCATGGCATACACGCTCTCACGCAGCGCACGGATCTCATCGATGCCACGATTCGAGGCCGCGTCGATCTCATAGAGATCTTTTTCGCTCACACCGAGCTCTCGCGCAAGAATGCGCGCCACGCTCGTCTTCCCTGTGCCGCGTCCGCCAGAAAAAAGATACGCGTGCGCCATTTTTTCTGGGTGCTTAAGCGCATTCTGGAGCGGCGCCACCACTTGCTGCTGGCCACGCACTTCGCCCCACGATTGCGGACGATACGCGCGATAGAGCGTTGAGTGCTGCACTTCCTTTTTCATGACGAGAGTATAGCAAGCGCATCCTCGGCCCGCTCGGTCTCCATCAGCCGAATACGAAGCTCTTTGGCGCCGTCCCACCCCGAGATATAGGCCTTGAAATGTTTTTTCATCACGGCGAAATGCTGGGTGTCGCCGATCATCTTTTCGAATCGTTTGATGTGCTCCGCGAGAGTTGCGATTCTTTCCTGCGGGCTTGGCTCATCGGTGCGGCCAGAGAAAAGCCAGGGATTGCCGTAAATGGCGCGGCCCAAGAGCGCACCGTCTGCGTCCGTCTGTGCACATTTCTCACGTGCATCTGCCACATCGGTGAGATCGCCATTGCCGAGGATGAGCGTTTTTGGGCCGAGTGCATCGCGTATCTCCACCGCGCGACCGACTCTCTCCCACCGCGCGGGCACGAGCGACATCTCTTTGCGGGTGCGCGCATGGATGGTGATTGCGGCTGGTTCTTCGGCAAGCAGCTCGGGCAGCCACTCTTCTAATTGATCAACGTTGTAGCCCAAGCGCGTTTTGACCGAGATCGGCAGTTCGGGCGCTCCCCGCTTTGCCGCGCGAATTATCTCGCGGGCAAGCGCCGGCTCTTGAATCATCCCTGCACCGCATTTCTGTCGCACCACCTCATTGGCCGGACACCCCATGTTGATATCGACGCCGTCGAATCCCATTTCCGCAGCAAGTTTTGTTGCAAATGCCATATGTTCGGGTATCGCTGTAAAAAATTGCGCCACGACGGGTCGCTCGTTTTCGCCAAACAACAATTTTCGCCGCAATTTTTTTTGACCCTTTTCATCGGCGAGCGCCAGACCGTCGGCCGAGGTGAATTCGCAGAACGTCACATCGGGCCTTCCGTGCTCGGCGATCAACGAGCGAAACGCCGCATCGGTGACGTCTTCCATCGGGGCAAGCCCGAGGATTGGCCGATTCAAATTGTTCCAAAAGTTTTTCACAAGCGCACGATACCACGGGTGTTGTGGAAATGACCAAATATTGTACAGTCTCGGTGGGTCGTGCATTTTGAGCAGTCAGTCGGCTGCGGTGTAGGGCTCTTTTAAATGATGGGGTATGTCGTGGGGAATACAAAGACGAAAGTGCCTGTCTATTGTCAGGGTCGGAGCGAGGGGGCTGCGGGCAGTATCCTCTCCGATGCTGGGACGGCGCGCCTGGCCCATATCGACAAGGGTCGGATCAAGGGGGTTCGGCTTGGTGGAGGCCCCGCAGCGCAGCGGACCTTCTCCAATGTTCGGGAGCTTTTCATGCCTCCCGAATCGCAGGTGAGGTGATCACCCACCTGTCAGTTACATACGTGTAGCCGGCCGGCGGCTGCGACATATAGTTCGCAGCCGCCATTTTCTTTTTCTTGCGCGGGCCTCGATATTCATATATATTGTACAGACCCCTTACGGGGTTTTATTCATTAATAGAACGTGCGGCTTACATCCTCGCTCCAGGCATCGACAGCTCAGCGAAGGACACCGCGCACTACTATATGTCAGCAGACGAATTGAAGAAGGTTGTAGAGAGTGGAGAAGAGGGCGGCGAGGTCGTACCCCAGGGTCCGATGACTGCACTCATGGAAACGACGCCGAAAGCGCCGATTTTTGACGACGTCGTCGAAGGCCCGGTGGTCGCTATTGGCCGCGCCCGTGTGTTTATCGATCTGCCTCCGTTTGGCACCGGCATCATTTATGGCCGCGAATATCTCTCGGCCCGCGAAACGCTGAAAAACGTTAACATCGGCGATCTGGTTACGGCGAAGGTTGTGGGCGTTGAAGAGGAAGAAGGCTACATCGAACTGTCGCTGCGCGAAGCGCGCGCAGCGCTCATGTGGAACGAGGCCGAACAGGCGCTCCAAAAGAAGACGGTGTTTGAACTCCCGGTTACCGAAGCGAATAAGGGCGGTCTTATCATCGCGTGGCAGGGCATCAACGGCTTTCTCCCCGCCTCGCAGCTCGCGCCCGCACACTATCCGCGCGTGCAGGACGGCGACAAAGACAAGATTTTTGGTGAACTCAAAAAGTTGGTTGGCCAAAAGCTCGAAGTCATGATCATCACGGCTTCTCCCAAAGAAAACAAACTCATTTTTAGCGAAAAGGGCGCGGGTTCATCCGATCGCGCATCGCTCGCCGAAGGTTACCGCGTGGGCGACGTCCGCGAAGGACTCGTCACGGGCGCAACCGAATTCGGCATCTTCGTGAAGCTCGAAGAGGGCTTGGAAGGTCTCGTGCACATTTCCGAAATGGACTGGGCGCTGGTTGAAAATCCGAAAACTCGCTACAAGGTGGGTGACCACGTGCGCGTAAAAGTCATCGAAGTGAAAGACGGCAAGGTGTCGCTCTCGATCAAAGCGCTCAGCGAAGATCCGTGGATCGGCGCCGCATCGAAATTCAAAAAGGACCAGCACGTCGAGGCCGTCGTCATCAAATACAACAAACACGGTGCGCTCGCATCGGTGGAAGAAGGCGTTGCAGGACTCGTGCACATCTCGGAATTTTCGAGCGAAGAGGAGCTCCGCCGCAATTTGGAGCTCGGCAAGGTGTATCAGTTCACAATTACCCTTTTCGAACCCAAGGATCGCCGCATGACCCTGAAGCCGATCAGCTAACAACTCCACGCGGCATCGTCACAACTTCCGAGGTTCGACCTCGGAAGTTGTGTAATAATTGGCCCATGAGTCGCCGCGTCGAATTTTCGTCCGATGAGTACTATCACGTTTACAACAGAGGAACAGAGAAGCGACGCATATTCATGACGAAGTCGGATTACGAGCGCTTCCTACTCCTTTTGTATGTCGCCAATCAAACACGTCCGATCTATATTAAATTCCGAGGTCGAACCTCGGAACAATTTGCGAAATCGCGATCAAGCCCGTCGCTCGTCGACATCGGAGCATACTGCCTCATGCCAAATCATTTCCATCTAATTCTTCGGGAAAAAGAAGACGCTGGAATTAGTAAATTTATGCAAAAAATCTTGACCGCCTACACTATGTATTTTAACAAGCGCCACGATCGGAGTGGCGCACTGTTTCAGGGAAAATTTAAGGCGAATCACGTCGATACTGACCGCTATTTAAACTATCTTGTTTCCTATGTACACCTTAATCCAGTTTCATTGATCGAGCCGACCTGGAAAGAGACAGGCATACGCGACAAACGGGAGGCTGAAAAATACCTGGATACCTACCGGTATTCGAGCTATTTAGACTATTCCGGGAAACCTCGGCCAGAATCGACTATCGTTTCGAAGAGCTCGCTTCCCTTGCATTCCGATACTCCCATTGATTTTAAGGAGCAGATCAGGGAGTGGCTTTCGTATCAATAGTTTCCGAGGTTCGACCTCGGAAACTCGGCTATGTTGTCGTTGGAATTCCTGAGTCATCGTTCACGGTGTCAATTGAACTCGTTCATCGCGACCATCACTCCCCGCTCGACGATTGCGTCGATGGCATCCGCCGCACGCTTGTAGATGCGACGCATGATTTCCGATTCGTGCGAAGAAAACGCGCCGAGAATAAAATCGTTCACTTGTTTTTCTCCCGAAGGCTTTTTGAGCGCGCCAGAAGCGGCCGCTGGTGACACGCCGATTCGTATGCGTGCAAACTTTTTGCTCTTTACGCCGCGCATGATGCTCTCCAATCCCTTGTGACCACCCGAACCGCGATCATAGGAGAGCTTGAGTGTGCCGAGCGGAAGGTCGAGGTCGTCGTAGACGACGATCATACGCTCCGCTGCCTTCGGCGTTTTGACGTATTTGACGACCGCACTGCCCGATTTGTTCATAAAGGTGTCGGGAGCGAGGAGCGCAACGAGCGTTTTGCCCACCGTGCCGCGCGACATGCTTGCTTTGCTCTTGCCATCGGCCTTCCAATCTGAAAACTCTCGCGTCTTTGCGAAATATTCGAGGACTTGGCGTCCGGTATTGTGCCGCGTGTGTTTGTATTCGTCGCCCGGGTTGCCGAGACCTACGATAATCCATGCCATGGCGGCATGGTAGCAAATTTTTGTAATGATAGCTTGCGCTCACACACTTTTTTTAATCGCGCAAGTGCCACCTGTGCAAAAAATTTCGAAAAAAACGGCGCAACATTGCAATCGCTTGGTGTCAACGCACACGCGGCAGTAGAATATCCGCACATGAATGATCCAGTGATGCAGGAAGTGCAATCACCGGTGACCAACCAGGGTTCTGATCGTTCCATTCTCCTCTATACAGTGATTGTGGTCGTACTCGCGCTCGCCATTCGCTTCTTTGTCGCGGCTCCGTACCTGGTTTCCGGACCGTCGATGGAGCCAACCTTCGAAAACAATGACTATTTGATCGTCGATCGCATCTCCTACGGCCTTTGCGCCCCTGCGACACTCGGCAGTGAATGCCTCGACTTTGAAAATCCGCAGCGCGGCGACATCGTTATCTTCACTCTGCCGCAAAATCCTGGCGACACCCTCATCAAACGCGTGATCGGCGTGCCGGGCGACACCGTTGCCATCGTCGGTAACACGGTAACGATCACCGACGCTGCCGATCCAAAAGGGTTTACGCTCGCGGAGCCCTATCTCAGCGCCGAAGACCTCGGCGGACCGTCGCATGTCAACGTGACGCTCGGCGCCGACGACTATTTCGTCCTCGGCGACAACCGTAAAGTCTCCTACGACTCCCGCTTGTGGGGTGTCCTGCCGCGCCAAGACATTATCGGGCGCGTGTTGGTGCGCCTCTATCCTTTCAATGACATCGGCTTCTTGCCGGGCGAGGCTCGGTACACACATTCATGATCCGATTAAAAGATACGCCGTACCAAAACACGGCAGCATTTCTCTCAGCGGCAGCGCAGACGGCAGAGTTTTACGGATTTGAATCGCTCGAAGGCATGCCGCGCGCCAAACGCGAGGCGCAGAAGCAGCTGCCGCCAGGCGCGCAGCAAGATTCTGAGATTTCGTTCGCGCGCAAAGACGAACGCGCGCTTCCGAGCGCCGCCAAACGTCTCCTTGCCGTCCAACCGCTTGCAACCGGGGCACTGCTTTCGTGGCGCACGGTGCCTTCGCAAAACGGTGGCGCGCTTTCGTTTGAATTGCACGCGGCCGGCATCCCCACGTCGATCGCCGAGGCGCTGCTCATTGTCACCACCAACGCCATTCTCAAAGACGCGCACGTGGAGCCACGCATGCTTTCTATCAACAACGTCGGTTCGTCGGAATCATCCGGACGATTCGTGCGCGATGTGTCGCACTACCTGCGCAAACACATCGAATCCATCGCACCAAGCCTGCGCCCGCGCGCCGCAAGTGATCCCTTGGGCACGCTCGTGCAATTAATAGAGCGCGGACACCCGGCTGTCTCGCGCGCACCACAGGCGATGGAATACCTCACCGAAGAAGAGCGTCAGCGTTTTTGGGAATTGCTCGAATACCTCGAAGTGTTCGGCATTCCTTATGAATTAAACAGTCACATTTTGGGAAGTCGCGATTGCTGGACGCACGCGCTGTTTGAAATCGCCGCAATCGAAGCAGAAAGTGGCGCCAAACGCACGATTGCATTCGGCGGACGCTACGATCCGCTCATGAGCCGTCTCGCGCGCAATCCGTATCCGTCGACCATGGTCGCGATTCAGTGCGAAATCCGCGGCTCGCAAAAAGTGAAGCGCGAAGTGCGTGGCGTGCCACTGATGTACTTTGCCCACCTCGGACCGGAAGCAAAACGCAAGTCGCTCACCACGCTCGAAATGCTCCGCGAAGCTGGTATTCCGGTGTATCACGGCATTTGGCATGAGCGCATTGGCGAACAGATCGCTGCGGCACGCACGAGCGCGGTTGGATACATCCTCATCATGGGACACAAAGAGGCGGTTGAGGGCACTATTTTGGTGCGAGAGGTTGCCACCAATTCGCAAGAAGCGGTGCCGCTTCCCGAGCTCGCGGGGTACCTCAAGCGTCGCAGACTGGGCAAATCAGTTGCCGAAAAGACCTCTGCGTGATAGAGTATCGCCCATGGCAATTCAAGCCGAAGTAACAAAAAGCGGGACGGAAAATCCGCTCGCAACCATTCGAAAATTCAGCCGCAAGGTCCAGGGAGTTGGCCTCATTAAAACCATGCGCGCCCGCCGCTACTACACTCGCAACGCCTCCAAAACGGTCAAAAAGAAGCGCGCCCTTAAAATGATCAAACGTCGCACCGAATACCGCAAAGCGATCAAGGAAGGCAAGATCGTCGAACAGACTCGCCGCGGCTCCTACACCCCGCGCACCGAGACGCAGAAACCGACGCTCGGCGAAGGCACCCCGATTGCTCGCTAAATGCTCGCCCAACTCGCGACACGAAAGACGATACGCGGCAACGTGCCGCGTATTCCGTTTGAAAAGCTCCTCCGCGCGGTTTTTCCGCAAGGCTACGAGCTCTCCCTGGTCATCTGCGGCGATGATTTGGCACGCAGCATCAACAAAAAGTATCGAAAGAAAACCTACGCGGCCAATGTGCTCTCCTTTCCGCTTTCCAAAACCGAAGGTGAACTCTTTCTCAATGTCCGCTGCAGCGAGCGCGAAGCGAGGAGCTTTGGCGTCTCACGCGAGTCTCGATTGGCGCTTCTGTTTGTCCACGGTTTGTTCCATTTGAAGGGACTTCATCATGGGCGTACAATGGAGCGTGAAGAGCGGAGGGTCTTGCGAGCTTACAAGCTCGGAGATTGATGTGCGCCCATCTTCAGCCAAACGAGGAATTCCTCGCCGGATCCGCTATTTTTTATGGCACAAAGTATTTATACAGGCATCGACATTGGGACGTATCACGTCAAGGTCGTTATCGCCGCGCCGTCGGAAACTCCCGATGCGCCAATGCGCATCCTCGGCACCGCAACCGCAAGTTCGCGCGGGCTACGCCACGGCTACATTTTGGATGGCGCTGAAGCAGCGAAATCGGTTCGTGAAGCCCTCCAACGCGCACAAGGCAGCGCAAAGGTGAAGGCCAACCGCGCGCGGGTCGCCGTGGGTGGTGTTGGGCTCGACGAAATCAAAAGCACGGCCACCATTTCGCTCACGCCCTGGAGCGGCATTGTCACCGACGCGGCACTCGAGCGCGTCCAAAAAGAAAGCGAAAAACAGGCCTCGGGCAAACTCGTCAATCGCACCGTCATTCACACGATTCCTCTTTCATACAAAGTCGACGGCGTCAGCGTGCTTGGCCAGCCGCTTGGCCTCCAGGGCACCAAACTCTCCGTGGAAACGCTGATCATTACGCTTTTGTCGCAGCACTACGACGATATCATCGAAGCAGTTGAAGCCGCTGGGATCGAAGTCGACGGCGTCATGGCAAGCCCGCTTGCCGCCTCGCTCGTTACGCTCACCAAATCGCAAAAAACGGCAGGCGTGTGTCTTGCCAACATCGGCGCAGAAACGCTTTCGGTGGTGATCTTCGACAACGACATCCCCGTCTCGGTCAAAATGTTTCCCATCGGCGCTTCCGACATCACGAATCAAATCGCGCTTTCGTTTCAAGTCCCGCTTGCCGAAGCCGAGCAACTGAAGCGCGGCGCGGTGACCGGCAGCGACATCCCGAGCAGAAAAATGGATACGCTCGTCACCACCAAGCTGAAAGAAATGTTTACACTCGTGAACGCGCATTTGAAAACGATCGGGCGCCAGCGCTTACTGCCTGCCGGCATCGTGATCACGGGC